>NZ_JANSIL010000082.1:0-31604 GCF_047462015.1 Synechococcus sp. R5-13
AATCCGTACTGAACATATTATACATTATTTTCAGTATAGTTGAGCTTATTATTGACTAGAGTCATGCTCCCTGGGATCCCTTGAAGGAACCGGCCTCCGCTTCTGGGGTCGAAGGACGGTCTTGCCCGCCGGCAAACCAGTTCCGGATGCGATCCCATTCCACCTGATGGTAGCCGTCCACCGCCCAATTGGCCCGCCGCTGCAGCATGTGCAGAGGAAAGAAGGTAGCCAGCGCCAGGACTGGGATCCCTGCCGAACGGGCTGCCTGAATGCCAGAGTAGGTGGCTTCAATGCTCAAGCACGCCTGGGCAGGCAATTCCATCCGCTGCAAAAGCAGGCGGTGCAAGTGTCCTGGGGAAAGCATTGGGCCTGCATCATCCCCCGTCACTCGGTAGGATCCCCCATCGGTCAACCGCGTCAGGGCCGGGCAGCATGGCTGGAAGCGCTCTAGAAAAGCGGCCACCTCGGCTGCCGATTGGCCGCACAGCAGGCCGACCTTCAGTTGCAGCCGCTCCAGCGTCTCCAAAGTTTCCCTCAGGCCGGGAATGAGAGGCAGCTCCCTTTGCCCCTGCAAAGCCTGTCGGTAGTATAGGGCCTTGCGTTTCAGCAGCTCTTCCAGTTGTTTGGGGCTGAGCACCCGCCCCTGCTCCCCCCACAGAGCCGGCAGGCGCTCTCGATCCGGTCGGCCCAGGTATTGCAGCCGGTAAAGCTCCCGCTGCCCAGGGGATCCCGACTTCGGCCAGCACAGGTTCCAGGGGCGCAGGTTCTCTTCCACCAGCAGTTGGTTGATGGCCTGTAGGTGCAAGTTCTCGTCATCGGCCACCACTCCACTCCAGCTCAAGATCACCCCTTGCAGTCCCATAGGGGGGACATCACCCTCTGCTAACGACCGCAACCCAACTGCATCAAAGCAGATGGCTTGTCTATCCATTTTGGACGCGACGCTCGAACTCTTCCCGAGTGGCGTCCACCAATTGCACCGCCTCTGGATAGAGCTGAGGATGGTTTTGCTTCAGCCAACTGAGCACCCGCGCCAATTGAGCTGCACACAGATCCAAATCCGCTTGAAAAATAACCGCCGCTGCCATGTGCTGAGCATATTCGGGCGGGTGACCCTGCTGCGCCAGCTCCGCCGTCAAAGCGGCCAAGGCTTGTTGGCGAACTGAGGGCAGTGAACTTTCGGGAGAAGACATAGGCCAAGCCCTTCAAGCGGGAGAGTAGCGGCGCAAGGCCAGCGTGACGTTGTGCCCACCAAATCCAAAGGCATTCACCAAAGCGGCCTCGACAGCCATCTGTCGCCCCTTGTGGGGGACAAAATCCAGCCCTTCGCACTCGGGATCGGGGTTGTCCAAGTTGAGGGTGGGAGGAACCCAGCCGTGGTGGATGGCCAAAGCTGTGGCCACCGTGGCAATGCCGCCCGCTCCCCCCAACAGGTGGCCGGTCATGGACTTGGTGGCGCTGATGGCCAAACGGGGGGCATGCTCGCCAAAGACCGACTTGATGGCCTGGACCTCGGCGATATCCCCTACAGGGGTGCTGGTGGCATGGGCATTGATGTGTTGCACATCCCCAGGCTGAAGCCCGGCATCCTTGAGGGCCAGCCGCATCGCCCGGGCCGCTCCCTCGCCGCCGGGGGCAGGGTTGGTCATGTGGTGGGCATCGCAGGTGAGGCCATAGCCGACTATCTCCGCATAGATCTTGGCCCCGCGGGCGCGGGCGTGCTCCAACTCCTCCAGCACCAGGATCCCTGCTCCTTCCCCCATGACAAAGCCATCCCGATCCCGATCAAAGGGCCTACAGGCTTGCTCCGGGGTGTCGTTGCGGGTGGAAAGGGCCTTCATGGCACTGAACCCCGCCATGGACAAAGGGGTGACCGCCGCTTCCGTGCCACCTGTAATCGCCGCTTGCACCTCTCCCCTCTGGATGAGCCGAAAGGCATCGCCAATGGCGTTGGAGCCAGAGGCACAGGCCGTAACTGTGCAGGAATTGGGGCCTTTGGCGCCAAAATGAATGGCCAGGTGACCTGCAGCCATATTGGCGATCATCATGGGCACCATGAAGGGGCTACAGCGATCCGGCCCTTTCTGCAGATAGATGGTCTGCTGCTCTTCCAAGACGCGGATGCCGCCGATGCCGGTGCCCAAGATCACCCCCACTTGCTCGGCGTTGAGATCGGTGATGCGAAAGTCAGCGTCCTCCAAGGCTTGCCGGGTGGCCGCCATCGCCAGATGCACAAAGCGGTCGGTGCGCTTGACATCCTTGCGATCCAAATAGTCGAGGGGATCAAATCCCTTCACCTCTCCGGCAATACGGCAATCGTGGCGGGAGGCATCAAAATGGGTAATCGGCCCAATGCCGCAGCGCCCTGCCAGCAGGCTCTGCCAAAACTCGGCAGGAGAGTTGCCGATGGGGGTGACCGCGCCCAGCCCCGTAATCACAACGCGGCGGGTTGGCCTGAGAGCAGTGGCGGGATCCAGAGTAGCCATCGTCCGGTGTTAGCCCAGGGGTATGGAGGCAGATTAGGCAGCTTTCTTCGAGAGGATGTAGTTGACAGCGTCTTGCACGGTGGCGATCCTTTCTGCATCTTCATCGGGGATCTCCAGGTCGAATTCCTCTTCAAAAGCCATGACCAGCTCCACCGTATCAAGGCTGTCGGCCCCCAGGTCGTTCTGGAAATTGGCTTCTGGGGTCACTTTGTCATCTTCCACGCCCAGTTGATCGGACACGATCTTACGAACACGGCTATAAACTTCGTCTGCGCTCATGCTTGGAATCCCAACTCTCGATTCAGCGTGTCTTGGCCGGGCCAACCAGCGGCCAATGAAGCAATCCCTATTGTATCGGACAATGGATTCCCTCTTGTGAGCAGCCTCACCTGCATTGGCTGCTGCGGCCAGGGTATGGGAATTGGGCGGCAGCCTTTTCGGTTGTGGGAAAGAAAAGCTAGTATAGTCCACTGCGTCTCTACCACTGGATTCTAAGGAGAACTTGCTTCCATGCCCCGCGCTTACGAAACGATGCTGATTGTGCGTCCTGATCTGTCAGATGAACCCCTCGAACAACTGCTCAGCAGTCAGGAGGCAATCCTGCGAGAGAACGGAGTAACCCACGTGGAGATTACCAATAGGGGCAAGCGCCGCTTTGCCGGGTTTGAGATGAAAAAGTTCAAGGAGGGTCTGTACATCCAGTTCAACTACGAAGCCGAACCCAATGCGGTGGCTGCCTGGGAGAAAAACCTGCGCATCAACGAGAGTGTGCTGCGCCACATGACTCTCCGCGTCGGCTAGGTTTGACGGCATCCTGGCCTGCGGGCATGATGGAAGTGCCCTGAGCTGCCCCTTATCCCTGGATGGCTCCGTTATGAACTCGATTGTGTTGATGGGCGAGGTTCTGTCTGAGCCAGAGCTGCGCTACACCCCTGATAACTTAGCTGTTGCGTCCTTGGTGATCGGCTTTCCCAGCCTGCGCCCGGATGAGCCGCCCTATCGCGTGCGCGTTTCCTCTTTTGGAGAACTGGCCAAAAGGGTGGTGGACACCTGCCATGTGGGCGACCAAATCACAGTGGAAGGCCAACTGCACATGAATGTGGTGGAGCGAGATGGGCGCAAGGAAAAGCTGGCCGAGATCACCGCGCGCCGTGTCCATCAGCTGGGATCCGCTCGCGTTCTCTCCCTGACGGGGATGGGTGAACCGGCGATTGTGGAATCCTCTGAGGGGGATGTGGTTTCCCCACCGGAGCCGGACGATCTCCCGTTCTAACGGTTGCGAGACTTGCCGGGATCCCCCATGTCTCAGGAACTTGCTGCGGGTGAACCTTTGAGATCCCTGCGGGTCATCGGCTACTCGGTGCAGGGGCGTCCCATTCACCTTTGGCAGCTCACCCAAGGGATCCGCTCCTTGCTGCTGATCGGCGGAGTACACGGGGACGAGGTGGAGGGCTATGCCCTGATCGAGCGCTATGTGGCTTCTGGGAAATGGGGATCCCTGGCCGGGAAGGCGACCTTGTGGGCGATCCCTCGCTTGAACCCGGATGGCTGTGCCCTGGGGCAACGTCTCAATGCCAACGGTGTGGATCTCAACCGCAATCTGCCCACCCAAGATTGGATCCCGGCCTCTCTGGAAGCTGGTTATCCGCCCGGATCGGCCCCAGGCTCCGAGCCCGAAACGCAAGTGTTGTTGACGAGTTTGGCCCGGATTCAGCCCCAGTTTATCCTTTCTGCCCACTCCTGCCAGGCGCACCCCTGCGTGAACTACAACGGCCCTGCCCTTGAGCTGGCCCAGGTGATGGCTGCTCGCAACGGCTTGCCCGTCGCCGCCGACATTGGCTACCCTACCCCTGGTTCTCTGGGCACTTGGGCAGGGCAGGAACGGCGGATCCCAACCCTAACGCTGGAAATCCTGCGGGGCACTCCCCTCGATCAAGTCTGGCAAGAGCAGGCCGAGGCGCTGCAGGCGGTGTTGGAGTGGGCAGCCCAAGGCGATGCCTTCTGACCGGTGTCAAGATCTCTGAACTTTCGTTGCCAATCTGCCTAGTTCGTTCAAGATATCTGGGGTTTTCTCACCCAAATCTTCTACAACACAGATAGGTGGGGCAGAGCAGAGGGGAGCTTGGAGTTGAGGGAAAAGGGGTCAGAGGTCAACCCCGAAGTCACGCTGCTTCTGCCTTGTGCCCCGCTGTTAGCCATCTGGAGGAAGCCAATATGTTCAGCAGGATTTTGGTGGCAGTGGATCGGTCGGAGCTGAGCCAGGGAGTATTTCAAAAGGCCGTCCAAGTGGCCAAGGCCATGCAGGCCCAGATGATGATTCTCCATGTTCTGTCTCAGGAAGAGCCGGGCGCCCCAGAGCCGCCGATGATCCTGGGGGTAGATTACAGCTCCACCATCAGCGCCGAGCTGTGGCAGTCCTACCGGGAGCAATGTGCCATCTTCGAGCAAAACCAGATGGACTACCTGCGCTCGCTGGTGGAGAAAGCGGCTGAGCACGGGATCCGCGCTGAGTACACCCTCAACTACGGCAACCCCGGTCGGGTCATCTGCGATCTGGCCCGCTCTTGGGATGCGGACTTGGTGGTGGTGGGCCGCCGCGGCCACTCCGGCCTGAGCGAGCTGTTTCTGGGCAGCGTCAGCAACTACGTGCTCCACCGCGCCCCCTGCTCGGTGTTGACGATACAAGGGGAAGCCCTGAAAAAAGCAACCCAAACCGCGGAGGAGAAGACAGCTACCTCTGCTGGCTAAGGCTCTAGGAACTCTAGGGCGAGGGAGTGGGATCTGGTCGCGTGAGTGGGGCAGAGTCCTTGCTCTCCGGCTGGCCCTCCAAGAGGCGATTCACTTCGGTTTCCAGGCTGTTGAAGGTGCTCAGCTCGATCACGGCAATGTCCGGCTGGCGGCTGCTTTGCACGTAGGCCCGCAAGCCAGAGGCGGCCAAGGTCAGGGTTAAGGGATCCTGCTCGGCGTCAGGCTTGGGCTCAAAGGTCAGCCGTAGGTCGGGCTCAGACAACACCCTTTGGGCTTCCGCGTCGGCCTGTTCCACAAACTCCTTGGCGCGGGCAGCATTCAGGCTGGAGAACAGAGAGCTGAGATCCACAGGCTGGCCCGGTCGCTCCGGGTTTTCCCAGCGCAGCTCCAAGGATCCCTTCTCTGAAGGCCGAGGGGTGAGGGTGACCTTTTCCCCTTGGGATTCTAAGGTGACTTGGCCCACTTGGTTGGCGTTGAGGCGGGCAATGCGGTGATCCCGCAGCTCTTCCAAGTCGGAGCGGAGAATATCGGCGGTGCTGGTGAGCAGGGTGGCCACTGCCGGGTGCTCAGAGGTGATGACGTACACCTGGCCATCTTTCTCCGATCCCAAAGCGACCTTCAGGGTTTTGCCGCCCTCCAGCTCCACCGTCAGGCGGGCGGAAGGCTGCTCCAGGCCATAGGGGGCGAGCTCGTCTTTGGTCTCGGCGGGGAACTCCACGGCTTGCAGGCGAGACAAAGTATTGAGCAGACGATCGACGTTGAGGTCATCGGCAGGCAGCTCGCGGGGCTGGACAATCTGCCAAGTAAAGTGCTCCGCACCGCTGGCGCGAACGTCTTGCCGCTGCAGGCGAACAACTTCCGGCTCCGCCTCTGCCAACTGCACTTGCAGGGCTTTCACCTCGGCTGTATCAAACCGAAGCAAGGTTTTGTCCCGCAAAGCCAAGAGAGAGGGCAACAGGGATCCCTTCTGGGCACTGCTTAGAAGCACCACCTGTCCCCCTTCGGGCTGGGCGTAGAAGCCGGAGCCATCGAAGTTGTCGTTGCCGATGGCTAGGCGGTAGGGATCCCCTTCTTTGGGGAAAAGGGCAATTTGGTGTCGCGGCTGATCCAGGCCAAAAGCGGCTAGGTCGGTGGCCCCCTCTAGGGTGATTTGGGGAGTGAGGCGGGAGAAGGTGTTGAGCAACTGCTCAATGGGGAAGTCCAGCGCCGCCGACTGGATGGGACCGACGATCCGCCAGTGGGATCCCTCTTCTTCTGGATTGCGCTCCAAAAGGATTTCCAAGTACTCCGCACCGCTGCCGCGAACAGGTTCCCCCTCTTTCTGTTGGCGGATTTCAATGCGGGCGATGGTGTCGGTGGCAAAGTGGAACAGCCGCGCTCGCTCCGCCTGTTGCTCCTGACGCAGTTGCCGGATGTTGTCCAAGAGGAAGTAGCCCAGCAAACAGGCCACCGCCAAACCCAGGAGAATCCAGGTGGTTCGCTTGAACATGCCTGCTTTCCTCCAGCTCTACCGTCTTTGCCACCACAGGGCAGCTCCGGAACCCAGGGCCGCCAAGGGCAAAAGGACCGTCGATCCCAGCACCAGCCAGCGGAAGTTTTGACCGGTCAGGGTGAGACGGCGATCCGTGATGGATTTGGGGCGGATGGAGATCTGCTCCGTTTGCTCAGTCAGCCAGTTGAGAGTGTTCAAGAAGAGATCCCGGTTGCCCTGCTGCCGCAAGTTGCCGTTGAGGGCAAAGTTGACATTGCCGATCACCACTAGGCGGGCCTCCTGCCGGGATCCCGAGCCCTGTTCTGGGTCGGCGTCCAAACGGCGTGTTAAAGCAACACCCAAGGTGAGGGGGCCGGGCTTGTCCTGCTCCGGATCGAATTGCAAGGGGCCACGTTCCAGCTCAGGACTGGTCTCCCCCCAACTTTGCGGGCCGGTGCGCAGCAAGGGCGTGGCTTGGATCCCTTCCCGAGCTTGGGTTTCTACCGAACGAGCTAAGGGAAAGAGGGTCATCAGCCGCTGGGCGGCCAAGGGGGCGGTAATGGGGTGATCCCCGTAGTCAGTAACCAAAGCTACGGCTGGCCCTGTCCCCAGAAGCTGGCTGATGCTGCTCGCCTCCAGGATGATGTCATCCCCCAAGACCACGCCCCACTCTTCCAGCAAGGGATCCAGGCCGGCATCCACCCGTGGCCCAATCAACAACAGCAGCCGTCCTCCCTCGGCCAGGTAATCCTGCAGTTTCTCCACCTCGCCGGGGAACAAAGCCCGCTGTGGCCCCGCCAGCACCAGGACATTCGCATCCTCTGGGATCCCCGATTGCACCAAGTTGAGGGGCTCTACCCGATAGCCTTCCTGACCCAGGGCTGCCGCCGCCTGGGCCAGAGTTGGAGTACCTTCCCTCGCTTCCAGCCCCACTTCCCCGTGCCCTTGCACGAAATAGGCCAGCAACTCCCCTCGGTTGACCACTTTGGACAGGACGGGGGTCAGTTTGCTCTCCAGATCAGGGGCAGGGGGCTGAGGCAGTTGTTGCCGGCTTTCTCCGGCCTCCACCACCAGGGTGTTGTTCTGGGTCACCTGCAGCCGCTGAATGGTCAGGGGATCCCGGTTGGGATCCACAAACTCAAACTGGAAGCGGTTGGGGTTGAGGCGGCGATAGCGCTCCAGTTGTTCCCGCAGATTGGGATCCGGCGCAGTGGTGACCACCCAAACTTTGACCGGCTGCACCAATCCCTGCACCAATTGCCGGGTTTGGGGCGACAGGGTAAACAGGCCCTCCTCGGTGAGATCCAGCCGCAGGTCGTAGCGCACCGCCACCACATTCACCAGCACCAGAATGACGGCCATCGCCGCCACCGCCACCAGGATGTTGGCGTTGGTCTGGGTGGAACGCAAACCGAGGAAGACCCCCACCTCCTGCCGGTGGGTGATGCCCCAAGCCACCAGCAGGGCCAAACCTGTTGCCAGCATGCTCAGGGGCACAGCCGTCCAACCGGTAAAGGCGGATCCCACCACCAGGCCGATGGCGATGACGCCAATGCCCAGGATCCCTGTCCAGTCCAATAACGCGCGCCAGTCCTTCATAATGCTCCGCACCGCTGCCGCAAACACCACACTCCTCCCATCTGACCCTAGCTCTGTTGCCAGCGCAGGCTTTCCACCGATTGCACCGTGGCAAACAGCCCCAGGACGATGATGCTCAAGAAAAGAATGAGGCTGCTGCTGCTGAGGATCCCTTGCACCCAGTTGCTATATTGCTGCAGCAAAGACACATGCCGCAGCGTTGCAGCAATCCAGTTTTCCTCCTGGCCGGCTGCCGCGTCGATCACCCAGAGCAACAAAATCAAGCCAAAGGTGGCCACTGCTGCGATGAGGGTGCTGTCTGTCAGAGAAGAGATAAACAACCCCAAGGCCATAACGCTACCCGCCAGCAGGGTTAGGCCCACATAACCCATCAGGGTCAGGCGGTAGTCCACTGCCGGGTTGGCGCTGCTCAGCACCAGCACATGGTAGACCAGCGGCGGCAGCAGCAGCGTGATGAAAAACACCCAGACCGCCAACCATTTGCCCAGGGCCACCTCCAAGTTGGTGATGGGAGAAGTAGCCAGCAGCTCCATCGTGCCTCGCCGCCGCTCCTCGGCATAGGAACTCATGGTGAAGATGGGCAATAAGAAGAGAGAAAGAGTGCCCAAGAGGTTGAGAAACTGCTGCGACAGGATGGTGGCGGCGTCAAAAGGGTTCTCCTGGCCGAACTGGGCGAAAAGATCCACCTGCTGAGAAAAGCTGATCACCCGCACCAGAATATTAAAGAAGAAAAACCCCGCCAGTCCCCAAAACACCGCGGCCACCACATAGGCAATGGGGGAGGTGAAGTAGCCGCGCAGCTCTTTGCGAAAAATGGCAACCACTCCGTTCATGCCGCTTCCTCCAATGCGCCCTCAGATCCCTCTTGCGTAGTGAGCTGCAGGAAAATCTCTTCCAAAGAAGCCTGCGGGCGGCCTATCTCGTAGAGGTCGATCCCTGCCTGCACCAGCACCCTGGCCACCTCCGGGATCCAGCCGTCCGCGGCAGCGTTGCTCTTGAGCTGCACCTGCCAGCGGGAGGGATCCGCCGCCAAGGGCTGTAGGCTCACCACCTCCACTTGGGGCAAAGGCTGCAGGGCCGTCCGGATGGCCATTGCCTCGGTTGCCCCCACCACCAGCTTTGCCTGCTGCCGATCCTGGAGCTGGGCTGTCAGCTCGGCAGGCGTGCCAATGGCCGCCACCTGGCCGCGGTTGATGATCACCACTCGGTCGCAGGTCATGCTCACCTCGGGCAGGATGTGGGTGGAGAGGATGATGGTGTGCTCCCCCGCCAGGCTCTTGATGAGCTTGCGCACCTCGATAATCTGCTTGGGATCCAGCCCAATGGTGGGCTCATCCAGGATGATCACCGGCGGGTCGTGAACCAGAGCTTGGGCGATGCCCACCCGCTGCTTAAACCCCTTGGAGAGCTTGCGGATGAGGGTGTGGCGCTTTTCTTCCAGGCTGCACCGCCGGATCGCCTCGTCCACCCGCCTGGGCCGATCGCCAGCGCTGACCCGCTTGATCTGGGCCACAAAGTGCAGGTACGCCTCCACCGTCATGTCGGGGTAGAGGGGTGGGTTTTCCGGCAGATAGCCAATGCGCTGCCGCACCGCCATCGAGTTTTCGTGAACATCAAACCCGGCCACCCGCGCCGTCCCCTCGCTGGCAGGCAGATACCCCGCCAAAATGCGCATGGATGTGGTCTTGCCGGCTCCGTTCGGCCCCAAAAAACCCATGATCTCGCCGGCGTTCACCTGGAAGGAAACATCGCGGATGGCAGTGAAGCTGCCGTAGGTTTTGCTCAGATGCTCAACTTCGATGGCACCCGCGGTTGCACGAGCAGTGGGTAAACCTGTCATCAGCAACTCCTAACCTAGAGGGTCAGCAGCGATTAGCAAACGGTCCAAGGCCGAGTTACCCCTATTCCCAAAGAGGACAAATGTCGGGAAGCAGGCTCGGGCAAGAAGGCGGGCAACAGCGCTGAGGCCACATGCCAACTTAGCATAGCGACGGCGAGGATGAGTCGAGGGAACTGGGATCCCTTTCCCCCTTTTGGTGGGGATCCATCGGTTGGCTAGTCGGCAGGGCTTGTGAGGGATCCCCACTGTTCCAGCCCCAGAACCCGGCTCTCCCCTGGATTGGCTGCCACCACCTCCCCAATGGGGAAGGCTTCGGGGAGCAGGGATCTCACCTGATTTTCCGCCTCAGGGGGGATCACCAGCACATAGCCCACCCCCAGGTTGAAGGTGCGGAACATCTCCAAGGTCTCCACCTGGCCCTGCTCTTGGAGCCAGAGAAACTCCTGTGGGATGGGCCAGCTATGGGGCTGCAGCCGCGCCGCCTGGTTGGGGGCCAAACAGCGGGGCAAGTTTTCCGGGATCCCGCCGCCGGTGATGTGGGCCATGCCGTGGATGGCGATCCCTGCTGCCTGCAGCCGCTGCACCGCCTGCACGTAGATGCGGGTGGGGGTGAGGAATACTTCCGCCAAAGGCCGATCCCAGCCGGGAGGCCGGTGATCCCAGCGCCAACCCCGGTCGGCCACAATCCGCCGCACCAAGCTGTAGCCGTTGCTGTGTAGGCCGCTGCTGGGCAAAGCCAACAACCGATCCCCAAGCTGTACCCGCGACCCATCCAGAATGGCCGTTTTTTCCACAATTCCGACACAAAACCCGGCCAGGTCGTATTTCCCAGGGGGATAGAACCCCGGCATCTCCGCCGTTTCCCCGCCCAGCAGTTGGCAGCCCGCTTCCTGGCAGCCCGCCAAGATGCCATCGATCACCTGCCACAGGGCTTCTGGCTCCAGCTTGCCAGTGGCCACATAGTCCAAGAAAAACAGCGGCCGGGCCCCCACCGTCAGCACATCGTTGGCACACATCGCCACCAGATCGACGCCCACCCCCTGGTGCTGACCCCACTGCTGGGCAATGTCCAGCTTTGTCCCCACCCCATCGGTGCCCGCCACCAACACCGGCGCTTGATACCCTGTCGGCAGCTCAAACAGGCCGGCAAAGCCGCCGATGCCACCCAAGGTTTCTGAAGAACCTGAAGACGGAACTTGAATCCGTTCAACGCGCTCGCGGATCCCCCTGACAAAGGCCTGGCCCAGATCGATGTCAACCCCTGCTGAGCGGTAGTCCAAGATGCCGAAACCCCTTATGCTATCGAGACTTGGGCTTTTGTGCCCGACTGTGCAAACTGGTCAACTCAGAAACCTATGGTACATTAGCTTCTGTTTTAACCGTCGCACTGGAAGTTGTACGAGATTGGAGAGGAGCGCGGCCTCATGCGAAATTGGAAACAGCTTGGACAGGGACTGGATCCCGCCCGCAAAATGGGCTTGGTCAGTTGTCTCTGTGTCACGGCTTTGGGCTTGCCGGCAGGCATGTTGGGCAGCTTCGCCCCGCGAGCACAAGCCTCAACGCGAACCGGATCCCTGAGCACCCGAGCAGCGGAGCTGTCATCTGACTCCCAATTGCCCTCCCCGGCCACCGACCTCGTTCCCCCTTCCCAACCCGCCACTGCTGCCGCAGCCCCAGTCAGAACGCTGCCGAGAACCCCCCAAACCCCTATCTCCGGCCACGAGGGTCTTGCCCCTGCCAAACTGGGTACCCTGAACTTGGATCATCCCTTGAACCGATCTCGCCAGGCGATCCTGCCCCGTCGAGCAGAAGAACCCATTCTCAAGATCGGCGAACAACAGCAGCACACCAACCAGCCCATCTCCACCCTCTACGACTATCAGATGGACGGGCAACAGGTGGTTACTGTCTATGTGCGGGATCTGCCCATTGTCAGTTTTGTCGAGCACCCTGGGCTGGAGCCACCGCTCATGCGGGCCAGCGCCCTTGTGGCCCAGCTCAACCAAATGGCCCAGGGATCCCTGAAAGACACCACCATCACCCTAGGTTGGGCAGGTTTGGAATTGGCCGAACAAGGCTTGGGTGTTCCTCTCTACACCATTCAGGTCAACAACAAGGAATTGCTGCGCATCGACGATGGAGTGCTGTTGATCGACAACCAGCGCCCGGTGGATGTGGCTGTTTTGGCTGCCAATCGTCTGCGCCGTCTGCTGCTCGATGCCCCGCCCATTGCAGCTCCGGCCCTGCCCCAGCCGGCTGCTCTGACCGCCAAAGCCACCATGGCAGGCCCCAAGTCGAAAACAGCCCCTCAGCAGGAACCCACCCCCGTCCGTGTGGTTGGGCCTGTGCAAGAGGGCATTGCTTCTTGGTATGACCTGCACCCAACCCGCCATGAGATGACGGCTGCCCACCCCACCCTGCCCTTTGGCACCGAGGTACGGGTGACCAACCTGAAAAATGGCCGCCAGGCCGTGGTGCGCATCAACGATCGCGGCCCTTTTATTCCCGGTCGGATCATCGACCTTTCCCTGCGGGCGGCAGAGGTGTTGGGGATGGTGCGCTCAGGGCTGGCGCCTGTGCGGGTGGAAGTGGTGCAACGCTAGCTAGGGCACGGGTGAAAAGCGCTTGGAATCGGGGGAATAGCGCCAAGAAATGCCCTCGGGATCCCGGCTGCGGCTCCACTCTGGAAACCCGGTTTTGAATTTCCAGTAGGTAATGGCGGAAACCACCACCCCCAACCGTTCCGCCAACTGAGTCTGGTTAAGGGGGCGCAGCGGTGCCCGTGGCGCCGTAACGGCGGTGGGGCTGGGTGCGGGGGCAGAGCCTGCCGACTCCTGGGAGGGCGTGGTTGCAGGGGTGGGTGCTTCCTCCTCCAACCGGTGACTACGGCTGGGCTCCTGGGGACGCAGCAGGCTGAACTGGCTCAACAGGCCAACATTTTCCAGGTTTAAAAGATTTTCCAGGTTAGAGGTTTGGTGGATCAGCTCCAGCTCACGGCGAAATTCATCCTCCAGCACCTGCAGGTAGTGTTCCCGCTTCTGCTCCGACTCGGCATCTTTGAGCAGACCCAAGGCAAAGCTGAGGTTCGAGAGGGGCTCGCTCAGATCCTGCAAGAATTTCTTGAACAGAGTGCCCTTCACGTCCGTGAACTGCTGCAACTGCTGCAGTTTTTGCCGCAGCTCCTCGATTCTTTTCTCTTCCAGCTTGCGGTTCTCAAGGCTCTGGCGGTGGTTGTGCAGGGCAATTTCAATGGTGGTGTAGAGTTCCCGCTCTTTGAAAGGCTTGATGATGTAGCCGAAGGGCCGGGTCTCCTTGACGCGGGAGAGGGTGTCTTCGTCGGCGTAGGCCGTCAGATGCACCACCGGAATGTTGAAGCGCTCGGTGATCCGCTTGGCGGCTTCTATGCCATCGATATCGCCTTTTAGGACGATATCCATCAAGACCAAGTCCACCGGCATCTCTTCCAGCCTTCGGATCGCTTCTTCCCCGGAAGAAGCAATGGCGGGCACAGCGTAGCCAAATTTTTTCAGAACGTTGGCAATGTCCTTGGCGATGATCTTCTCGTCCTCGACGACCAGAATACTGCCTTTGACAAGGGGTGGAACTCTCTTCAAGGCTCGCTCCTCGGAAAGGTAATGATGAAGGTGGTACCCGGTTTGCTCCTCAATTGTATCTTGCCCTGTAGCTGATCGGTGAGGGTTGCAACCAGTTGTAAACCCAGAGATTGAGTTTCCTTGAAGTCAAAGTTCGGGGGCAAGCCAACGCCATTGTCGGAGACTCGCAACTGAGTATATTTGCGGGTTTGGCTGAAATGAATCTCTATCTCCCCGCTGCGGCCCTTCGGGAAGGCATACTTGAGGCTGTTGGTCACCAACTCGTTGATGATCAGGCCACACAAGACCGCATCGTCCAGGTTGAGGCGGATCCCTTCGGCGCGGATGTTGGCGCGAATGCTCTCGGGGTTTACCCCGTAAGAGTGAAAGAGGTTGGAGATCAAATTGTGTAGGTACTGCTTGAGATCCACAGCGGCCAGATTGTTGGATTGGTACAAACCTTCGTGGATCAAAGACATGGCTTGAATACGGCTGCCGGCATCCTTAAAAACGCGGGCGTACTTGCGGCTTTTGATTTGGTCAGCTTGGAGCCGCAGCAGGCTGGAGATGATTTGCAGGTTGTTTTTGACGCGGTGGTGAATCTCCCGCAGCAGGACTTCTTTTTCCTGAAGGGCAGCTTGGATCTGCAGCTTTGCCCGTTTTTCTTCGGTAATGTCTTCGCAAATGCCGATGATGAAGAGGTTTTTGCCCTCGGGATCCCGGACTGCAGAGACTGCCAGGCGGCACCAAACCACCTTTCCGCTGCGGTGGATGTAGCGTTTTTCCAGGTGGTAGCGATCCCGTTGGCCGTTCAAAACCTCCTGGAAGAGTTGCCAATCTTCCTGAATGTCCTCGGGATGGGTGAGGTCGCAGAAGCTCATGTGGGTCAGTTCGGCAGCGCTATAGCCCAAGATCTCTTCCAGAGCGGGGTTCACTTTTAGGTAATGGCCCCGATGATCGACGATGGAAATGCCCAGGGCTGACTGCTGGAAGATGCCCCGTAAACTCAGCTCACTTTGGCGAAGGGCTGCCTCGGCTTGCTTGCGCTCGGTAATGTCCAAAATCTGGCTTAGAAAGTAGCTGGGATCCCCTTGGGCCGTGCGCACCAGGGTGATGCGAAGAATGGCATAGACTATTTGGCCGTTCTTGTGGATGTAGCGTTGTTCCTGTTCGCACTGATGCACCTGGCCGGCCAGCAGGCGGTTGCTGTTTTCCAGAGTGGTGGCGATGTCGTCGGGATGGGTGATGTCGAGGACGGTTTTCCCTTTGAGATCCTCCAGGGTGTAGCCCAGGGTTTCGGTAAAAGCGGCGTTGATTTGCAAATAGGTGCCATCCACGTGGGTCATGGCCTTGGCAATGGGGGCCCATTCAAAGGATTGGCGGAAGCGTTCTTCACTTTCTTTGAGGGCAATTTCTGCCTCCACACGGGCGCTGATGTCGATCACCTGGTTGAGAAACTGGGTGGGCTGTCCTTCCTCGTCGGTGAGCAGGGTGGCCTGAAACAGCACATGAACAACCTGGCCGGAACGGTGGGTGTAGCGAATCTGGCGCTGGCTGACAGAGACCTTCCCCGCCAGCAAAGCCTCATTGGCCCCCAGCAGTGGGTTGACATCTTCGGGGTGGAGAATGTCCAGTTGTTGCCGATGTTTCAATTCTTCGGGGGTGTAGCCGACAATCTGGGCAAAGGCATCGTTGACCTGGATAAATCGCCCCTGCAAGTCCACAAGGGCAATTCCATTGGGGGCCAGCTCAAAAATCTGCCGAAAATGGTTGGCGCTTTGTTGCCAGGCTTGCTCTATACGACGCCGTTCGGCTTCCAGTTGCTTAGACTCAGTGATGTCTTCGACGATCCCTGCCACCCGATAGATTTTGCCCTCTTTGTCGGCGATGGGAAAGGTGCGTTCTCGCAGCCAAATCAGGCGGCCATCAGTGTGATAAATGCGGAAGACAACATCGGTGGATTTGCCCTCCGATTGGGCTTTGAGGATGGTGGGGAACAACCAGCGGTCGTCGGGGTGGATCTGGCGCATCCAGGCTTGGGGGTTGGCGTAGGCCTCTTCGGCGGAGCGGCCCCAAATGGCTTCACAGGCTGGGCTGACGTAGATCAGCTCTTTGCTGTAGACCGTTGTAATCCAAAACAGTTGTTGCGTATTCTCTACCAGTTGCAGAAAACGATGCTCGCTCTCTCGGCGGGCTTCTTCCAATTGTTGTTGTCGTTCTTTCAGTTGACGGGATGCTGTGATGTCGGTAACAAATCCTTCAAAATAGAGGGGATCCCCTTGGTCGTTGTAGATGGTACGGGCATTTAAAGAAATCCAAATTAGCCTGCCATCTTTGCAGCAGACTTGGTGTTCAAAATTCACAACTTGACCTTCTCTCAGCATGCGCTGGATGAATTCGGCTCGTTGCTCCGGATCGCTATAGATTTGGGTGCCAATATCGGAGACGTTGTGCATCAAATCCTCAGGGGATTCGTAGCCGAAAATATGGGCCAAGGCCGGGTTGGCAACCAGATATTTGCCCTCTAGGGTGGTTTGAAAAATGCCTTCGACGGCGTTCTCGAAGATCTGCTGGTAGCGGGCAGCAGTGCTGCGGCTGTCCTGCAGTTGGGATTGGAGCTGCTCGAGGGTTTGCCGATGCTCCTGGGCTTGGAGAAGAATGTGCTTCAGGCTGAGGGCAACGAGGTCAATCTGTTCCCGTTCAAAGGAACTCAGTTGGCGAGGATGGCAGTCAAGCAGGTGCAGATCGGCCAACCGGATCCCCTGCTCAGTCTGCAAGAGGAAGGATTCATGAAAAGGCCATTGCTCAGCCCCAGGACTGGCATTGAGGTTGAAGGGTTCGCCGGCTGGGATCCCTTGCGGATCCCGGTAGAGGATCCCTTTTGAAGGCGAGTGGGGATCGGATCCCGGCTGGGCCAGTTCTAGATAGACCAAAGGTACTTTCAACAGTTGACCCAGTAATTGCAACAGCGGGTACAGCGCTGTACCCAGTTCGGTTTGAAGGGACTGCCCTTCCCTGGGAGCAGTCCGCGGGAAAGCAAAACCGTGCACAACGGATCTTGGCGAGCGAGAAATGGGAGGTGACATGGGAAAACCTGGCCGAGGAGCTGGCTCAACCCAGTCCATCACGACAGATCGGGGGTGCCTGGTTGGGCTGATCTCCACAGGGAAAAGGAGCAGGCGCGCCCATTCTGCACCCACTCTACTCTAGCGATACTCTGGAGAAACTTACTTTGAAACTTACTTTAGTGAAACATGCTGCTGACGGAGCTATCTTCATGGATGCGCCAGATCGCTTCCCCCAGCACATTGGCTACCGAGAGAACGGTTAACTCGGGAAAGTGCTGCTCTGGAGGGATAGGGATGGTGTTGGTGACGATCACCTCTTCAAATAGACCACCCCGCAGGCGTTGAATGGCCGGCTCAGAAAAAACAGGATGAATGGCGCAGGCATAAACCGCTTTGGCTCCCAGCTTGCGCAGCAATTTTGCCCCTTCCGAGATGGTGCCTGCGGTATCGATCATGTCATCCACAAGGATGGCAGTTTTCCCCCGCACATCCCCAATGAGATTCATGACTTCCACATCGTTGTGGGCTTGACGGCGCTTGTCGATGATTGCCAGAGGGGCTTCCTTGAGCTTTTTGGCAAAGGCACGGGCACGGGCCACACCCCCCACATCGGGAGAGACGACCACAATGTCTTCGTCGAGCAAGCCCTTTTCCTTGAGGTAAGCCTGTAATACCGGCTGGGCGTAGACATGGTCGAGGGGAATGTCGAAGTAGCCTTGAATCTGAGCCGAGTGCAGATCCATGGCCAGCACGCGATGGGCCCCTGCCTGGGTGATCATGTTGGCCACCAGCTTGGCAGTGATCGCTTCTCGTCCTGCCGTTTTGCGGTCGGCACGAGCGTAGCCGTAGTAAGGCAAGACGGCGGTGATCTGCCGGGCAGAGGCACGGCGACAGGCGTCAATAATGACCAGCAGTTCCATTAGGTGGTCGTTGACGGGGCGGCAGGTGGGCTGCACCAAGTAGACATCGGCACCCCGGATCGACTCCTGAATTTGGATGTACAGCTCGCCATCGGCAAAGCGCTTGCGCAACATCGGGCCAAGATCCATGCCCAAGTAACGCGCCACCTCTTGAGCCAGAGCCGGGTTAGCGCTGCCTGAGAAGATTTTGAGGCGGTTGCTATCCGAGATGGGTGGCAGGGGGGAAGGGCGGAGAAGAGGGGCAGGGCGAACCACAGATCGATGCTGAACTCGTCCGCAGCCAACGCCTAACGGCGAGCTGCCGCTATCGTAGCACCAGCACTTGCAACCTCAGCAACTGTATTCTTGGGGATTTTCTGGGGAGGCAGGTTACTATGAGCAGAATGAAGGTCGAGCTGCTGCACATCCACAAGCGTTTTGGGGCGGTACAGGCGAACCGCGATGTGTCCTTACGGGTGGAGGCGGGCACGATCCACGGCCTGCTTGGGGAAAACGGGGCCGGCAAAAGTACCTTAGTTAAGATCCTGAGCGGCTTTCTGCGCTGCGATCAGGGGGAGATTTGGATTGATGGGCGACCGGTTCGCATCAACAGCCCTGCAGCGGCCATTCGTCTGGGCATTGGCATGTTGCACCAGGATCCCTTGGATTTTCCTTCTCTGACGGTACTAGAAAACTTTATTGCCGGGCAACGAGGGCGCTTGGGCTTGGGGCTGCGGGAAAGCCGAAGACGTCTCGAGAAAGCCTGTGAAGAGTTTGGTTTCAATCTCAACCCCGATGGAGCCATCGGCAGTTTGACGGTGGGGGAACGGCAACAACTGGAAATGCTGCGGTTGCTTTCCCTGGGGATCAACACCTTGATTTTGGATGAGCCAACGACGGGCATTTCTGCAGCGCAAAAAGATCTTCTGTTCGCGGCTCTGAGAAGGTTGGCGGAGCAGGGCAAATCGGTGATCTTCGTCTCCCACAAGCTGGCCGATGTGGAGTGCCTTTGCGATCGGGTGACGGTGATGCGGCAGGGGGAGGTGGTGGGGGAGCTGCCTGTTAGAGGTGAGGACATTGCCCTGCTGGAACAGCGGTTGATCGATTGGATGTTCGGGCGGGAGTTGGCACCCCCGGCTCGGCCCCATTCTCCGCAAAGGAGGGCGGATCCCCTGTTGGAGTTGCGCTCCCTGGTGGTGCGGCATGAGCCGTTTGCCTTGGCTTTGCCAGATCTGGCGGTGCAGCCGGGGGAAGTGATTGGGTTGGCCGGTTTGGAAGGCAGTGGGCAACGCTCTTTCCTGCTCACCTGTGCAGGGTTGTTGCCGCCCAGGCGTGGCCGGATTCTGTTGGGGGGGCAGGAGATGACAGGCCGTCCTTACGGCGACTACCTGCGCTGTGGGGTGGGGTTTTCTCCGGCGGATCGGCTGCGGGAAGGGCTGATCCCCGGCCTAACGTTGCAGGAGCATTTTGCCCTCCAGCAGCAGGATCCCTGGATCAACTGGGCTCTGGCCCGTCAACAGGCCCAAGCGGCCATCGAACACTTCAGCATTCGCGGTCACCCCTACAGCCGGGTGGAGCAACTCTCGGGGGGCAACCAACAGCGCAGTCAGTTGGCTCTCTTGCCCACACCCCTGAGTCTTTTGCTGATGGAGCACCCAACGCGAGGGTTGGACATTGAGTCGGCGCTGTGGGTCTGGGGGCAATTGCTGGAACGCACCCAAGCGGGTACGGCTATTCTTTTTGCCTCGGCGGATTTGGACGAGATCCTGCAGTACAGCGACCGAGTGATGGTGTTCAGCGGCGGACAGGTCTCGGAGCCCATTCCGGCGGCGGAGCTCACCGTTTCGCGGCTGGGGCAGATGATGACACTCCCCGTCACCAACAGCAGCGAGATTCCAGGGATCCCAACTGAGGTTTAGAGGGCTGGTCGCATCAGCAGGAACTGACACTCTGCCGGAGCAGGAGAAGGATTTGAGAACGGCATGGCAACCGGACAGAGCAAGGCTTAGAGTAGCAGTGGCCCCAAGCCTTTTTGCTCAAGGAGTCCGGCCATGGGATCCCAGGATCGCGCTCCGCCCTCAGGAACAGAGGAGCCGCAATCTGACCGTTCGCGCTCCTCGGACGACGTCCTTTTGCAGCTCACCGTTCGGGGATCCCGGCAGCAGGTGTTGCGAGGTTTGCGAGCTTGGCTGGAGCTGGGCTTACTGACCCCAGAGCACTTTCGCTTGCTGGTGGAGCAGTATCGGCTAGAGGGGGAGGAACCAAGGTCAGCGGCAGTTTCCCCCAGCGACGAGATCCCGGCTCGTCTTGGCTCGGCCTACGTGCTCTGGATTTTGGGTTTGTTTGGCATCTGTGGCCTGCACCGTTTTTATCTGGGCCGCTGGCGGACGGGTTTGCTCTGGCTGTTGACCTTTGGGCTGCTGGGGATCGGTCAGCTCCTGGATTTGATTTGGATCCCGGGGATGGTGCGAGAAAGAAATGCTCGCCTGGCCGGATCTGGGGTTGAGGAACCTGCGGTCGAGGGGGGAGAAGAGCCCCAAGCTGCCCCTCAATCCACTCGCGCTACTCGGACGGAGTCCTTGCCCCCCCCTACCCCGGCGCTGGCTGTTTTGCTGCGGAACTTGCTGTCAGAGCTGAGCGTGGCTTGGCTGTTGCTGCTGGGCCTGTTTTTGGTGGTGGTGTCCTCGGGGGTGCTGGCGGCCAGCCACTGGGAGCAATTTTCTCCAACTGCTCAGTATGGGGTGCTCTTGGCCTATACGGCGGCTTTTGGGGTAGGTGCTGGATGGATCCAACGGCAGGAAGGGCTGCGTCTAACCGGTCAAACCTTGGAGGCTATTGCCCTGCTGCTGGTGCCGGTGAACGTGTGGGCCCTGGATGGGCTGGGGATCCTTTGGGGGATCCGCATCCTGGCGCTGGGCTTGCTGCTGGGGATCCCGTTGACGGCTGAGGGTCGGGTGCGCTCGCTGGGTTCAGGTGCCGGCTTTCGCGACAGCGGTGTGGAGCCCAATGCCTTTTCCAATGCCTTTTACGGAACCTTGGTGAACTTTTTGGTCCTCTCTGGCTTGCACGCTTTCTGGAGCTTGGGGCCGCAGGAGCTTCGCCCTGCTTTTGTCCTGGGGATCCTGTATCTGGGGATCCTCAGCACCGTGATTTACACCTGGAGCCGCCGGTCTCAGGAATTACGGGGCTCCAAGATCTGGCTAATCGGGGCTGCCGGATCCCTGTTAATCCTACGGGGGCTGCTGTCTGGGCATGTCCAAGTGTCGCAGTTGGGGTTGGCGGTGGCCCTGTTGGGTTGGCTGGCAGCGGAATGGCCCCAGGGATCCCCGGACGTCGTAGCAGAAGGCGCTCAGGAGGGGACGCTCTCCCGCTGGTGGGAGGGGAGCTGGGTGCTGTTGGTGGTGGGCTGGCTGCTGGCTGCCATTGGCTTGGCGGAGAGCCCTTTCAGCGGCTGGCAGTTGCTGGGGATTAGCCTGCTGGGGATCCATGTCTTAATCGGGCGCTTGCGCCGACACACCCAGTCGCCCCAGCGGGACGAAGTCCTTAGGGTGCATTTGACGTTGCTGTTCTTGCTGGGCCTGGAAACTTGCTGGGCTTTTTGGCAGGTGTGGCCAGCAAGCTGGCGGCAAGAGGTTGTAGCTACAGTAACCAACTGGTTTCAGCCCCTTGATTCCCCTTGGGGCTTGCTGGGGTTGGCGCTGCTGCCCTACGAGGTGCTGTGGCTGGGGTTGGCGGCCCGCTGGCAGAGGAGCACTCCAGAAGCCGGCGAGACAGGCTTTTCTAGGCTGGTAGAACCAACAGAGCGCTTGGTTTTGGGGCTAGGGGGATCCCTGCTGCTCTTGAGCCTTCCCTATCCGGCCATTCGCTTTTGGCACTTGCTTTTGAGCGCCGGGATCCTGGCCTGGTGGCTACAACAAAAGTCCAGATCAGGAGAAACTCCCAACTTTCTTTGGGTACTCCTGACCCACGCCTACGGAGTGGGGGCACTGCTAGCCGGGATCCGCTGGCTTTTGCCCGACTTGTTCGCGCCAGCGGTGCGGAGCACTAGCTTGTCCAGTTGGGGAGTGGTTCTGCTGCTGGTGGGCCTATTGCAATGGGCAGGGCGGGTAGCTCTGGGTGGGTCAGAGCGCTTTTGGGGATTGCCCGTGGGGCTGTGGCAGCGAAGTGCAGATGGCATAGGGCTGGTGCTGGTGGGATCCAGCTACTTGGCGTTTTTGCTGCAACGGTTCCTTGATTCGTCTGCGACTGGTGAACAATCCATGGGCTGGCTGTGGCTGCTGGTGCCTCTTGCTTTAACGGCAGCTCAGGTATTGGCCCTGCCCCCCCTGGAGTTCATGCCCCGCTGGCTGCAGAGCCCAGAGCAAGGGGGATTGGGATCCCTTTCCTGGCAGCAGGGGATCCCAGTGCGGGGATCCCTGCGTCTTTGGGCCGTGCTCTCGCTGGTGATGGTGCAGTTGCTCACCTTGGGCAGGCCGGGCCCGGATCTGCTCGGGCTAGGGCTGGGGTTGCTGCTGCTAGCTACCCAGGTGTGGCTATGGGCTTGTCCCTTGCCAAGTTCCCCTACTCCTGGAGCAGAGGGGGAAGCCCTGCTGGCGGTGGCCTTCGGCTCAGGGTTCGGCCTGGTGGGGATCAGCCGGCTCTTGCCGACACTTACGGAAGCGGAATGGCTGCTGGTCTTGGCAGCGCTGCTGTTGCTCTTGAGCGGCTGTCGCTACGGCATCCGGCACCTCTCTTCTCGCCTGCAAGCTGCTTACCGGCCAGCCCTGGATGGCTGGGGTATACCCTTGGGGTTGGTGCTCTTGCTCTCCCTAACGTTGCCCACCGCGGCGGCCCTCTTCACCCCTTCCTCGCCCCCTGCTTTCTCGGCAGCCATACCGCTGGCCTCTGGGGTTACCTGGCTGGCCATTGGTCTCCGACTTTGGGTAGAGGTTGCTCCGGTCTTCTCTGCTCCCATTGCCGAGACGGGATCCTCTCCGACCCTCCCCCCTAGCGCTAGCGGGACGGAGTCCTCTCCGACAGGGGATGCCCCTGAAATTGCCCAAGCCCTTTCATCTGGCCAGATCAAGGGTCAGATGGATGGGTTGTTGTACGGGCTGGGCTGGGCTTTGGAGCTACTGGCGGCAAGCGGCGTGTTGTGGGCTGTGCAGGGATCCCGTCCTGTTGCCCCTCTGCTTGCCGTCATCAATCTGAGCCTGGGGATCCTCTTTTGGATTGGGCCGGAAAAACTCTTGCTTGAGGGGGCCGCTCGCGCTGGCGGGACAAAGTCTTTGGGGGGGCAGCTCCTGCAACAGGTCAGGGCCCTGAGCTTCTGGCGGACGGGGCCTTTGATCTATGCAGGGTTGGGCTGGCTGGGATCCCATGCCCAGTGGAGTGAGGTAACGGGCTTGGGCAGCTTAGGTCTCTCCATCGTGTTGCTGGGCCTGGGGCGTCGACAGGCGGTCCAACGGGCGCAAGAGCAAGGCCGGGAAGACCTCCGTCCTGCCAACTGGAAAGGGCTCCTGGGCGCTTGGGGCGTGTCTGTGGCCGCCTACGAGAGCTGGGTTTACTTCCTCAGCCAGCGAACTGGGGGATCCCTGGCAAATGGGTTGGTGTTGATCGCTCTGTTAGGGCTGAGCTTGGCCTGGGGCTACGGCTTTTGTCCCCCTTGGCTGGCGGCGACCCTGCAGCTTAAAAGAGCTGGGTTGCGCTGGATGGCCTTGGCCAACTGGGCTCTGGCCAGCCTTGTCCTCTGGTCTGCCCTTTTCGATCCTCGCCTCAGCCGTTGGGGACAGCTCCTCTGGGTGCTGACGGGATCCGGCCTGGTGGCCTATGCCGCCGGACAGGCGAGAACCTCAACTCTAGAATCTCCAACAGAGCAAAATTGGGTGCCAACGGTCTGGGGTTACCTCAGTGCATGGCAAGGAGCTGGGGTTCTGCTGGGCGGTGTGTTCCTGGGGCTGCCGCAGCTATCCATAGCGCGATGGGCCGGATCCCTGCTCTGTGGGCTGGGGCTGGTTTACCATGGCTTGCCCTGGCGACGGTGGGGCTGGCCGGCGGCTCCTTGGCAGAATACAGCCCTGGTGCTGCCCCTGGCCGCTTTTCTGGTAACCGCGGGAGGAAATAACACCCTTAATCTGCTGCTGGGGGCAACCTACTATGCCCTGCTGGCTATCTGGAGATCCCAAGTGCGCCTGGGCTATGTCAGCCTGTTCTTGAGCAACTGGATCCTGTGGAGTTACGGCTGGCATCAGGATTGGGCTTCCCTGACGTTCTATGCCCTGCCCCTGGTGGGATCCCTGCTCTATGTGGCCCAGGTGGATCCGGGATTACAGGAAACCAACGGACGGCGGGGGCGGCATTGGCTGCGGCTGGTTTCCTTGGGCACATGGCTGCTGGTGGTGCTGGTGGAAACTCACGGGCAACGGTGGACGGGCTTTTGGCCGGTAGGGTTGGGTTTGGCCTTGGGTCTGCTGGGCTTGGCCTTGCGGGTAAGAGCCTATCTCTTCGTGGGCACGCTGGCCTTTGGGCTGGGGATCCTGCGGCAGGGATGGCTGTTGGTAACAACTGATGCGCTGCTGCTCTGGGCCACTGGGATCCTGCTGGGCCTGCTTCTGATTTGGACGGCAGCCAATCTTGAAGGGCGTCGAGAAGAGGTGGGATCCCGCCTCTCCGCTTGGCTAGGGCAACTGCAGAGCTGGGAATAGCTCCCCCCGTGGGAGAGGGGTCGAGAGTGAGCCAGTGGGGCAAGGGGCATGTCAAACTGGTGCTGGCCTTGCTTTGGAGGATGGGGTCTATTGCTGGGCAACGTTGACCCAAAGGTGTCTTCTCAGCCTAGGTGGAAAAAGCTTCTGCGGCAGATCTTGGCTCCTTGGCGCGAGTTCGATGGCATGTTGCTGGCCACGGTGCTGGCCTTGACAGGCATCGGCATTCTTGCCATCCGCAGCGCAGTCTGGGAGCGTCCCATCAGCCACTACTGGGTACAGCAGTTGATCATGGCCGGGATCAGCCTGGTGTTTTTGGGAATGGTAGCCCGGATCCCGTATGAGCGGCTTTTGCGCTGGCACTGGTTCACCTACTTCCTGACCTTGGCAGGTTTAATTGCAGTGCTCTTTTTCGGCACGGCGGGGGGAGGGGCGGAGCGCTGGCTCTCCATCGCTGGCTTTCAGGTGCAGCCTTCTGAGTTTGCCAAGCTGGGGGTAATTGTTACCCTGGCTGCTCTCCTGCACCACTGGCCGATCAAGTACTTCAGCCAGATTTGGGTGGCCGTTGCCGTCATTGCTCCTCCCTGGATCTTGATTTTCCTGCAGCCCAACCTGGGCACTGCCCTGGTGTTTGTGGTGATTGTCCTGGTCATGCTCTACTGGGCCGGAGCCAAGGGCAGTTGGATCCTCTTGCTCCTGTCGCCGGGGGTGGGAGCCATTCTCTATGGCTTACACACTCGCCCAGAGCTGAGCTGGATGCTTTGGGTTTGGCTGCTCTGGTGTCTGGGAATGGCGGGGTTGGCTGCTTGGCGTCTCCCCTGGCAGTGGACGGGGGCCGTAACTTTTGGGGTAATCAACCTGCTCTCGGGGCAGTTGGGTCAGCTAGCTTGGCACCTTCTCAAGCCCTATCAGCGGCGGCGGCTGGAGATTTTTATCGATCCCATGCAAGAGCCCTGGGGAGCCGGCTATCACCTCATTCAATCCCGCATTGCCATCGGAGCCGGCGGCCTCTGGGGCCGCGGTATCCAGCAGGGCACCCAAACCCAGCTGGACTTCATCCCCGAACAGCACACGGATTTTATTTTCTCGGCCATTGGGGAAGAGATGGGTTTTATCGGCACCCTGACGGTGCTGATCCTGTTTTGGATCCTGTGTGCGCGGCTGATCTGGATTGCCCAAGGGGCCAAGGACAATTTTGGATCCCTGATTGCCATTGGGGTGCTGGCGATGATCCTCTTTCAGGCGGTGGTGAACATCGGCATGACCATCGGCCTGGCCCCCATTACCGGCTTGCCTTTGCCTTTTCTAAGTTATGGCCGCTCGGCTCTGCTGACCAATTTTCTGGCCATTGGCTTGGTGGAATCGGTGGTGATGCACCGCCAGCGTACTAGTCTTTTCAAGTAGGCAGGCTCAATTTGCCTCCAGCGGGTTTGGCCTCAACAAGGGGAAGCTGCTGCCAGCGTTGGGCAACACTGGCCAAGGATCTTAAGATAGGAACACGGAGCCCCGGCTGGTCGAGCTGGCATGTTGCGTTTGGATCCTGCCCTCTACTTTGACCACAGCGCCACCACTCCGCCTCGGCCTGAGGTGATCGAGGCCATGCAGATGGCGATGCAGGAAAGCTGGGGCAACCCCTCCAGCTTGCACGGGTGGGGAGAACGGGCCGCCATGGCCATGGAGCGGGCGCGGCAGCAGGTGGCCGAGCTGCTTAACTGTGAGCCGGAGGCGCTGCTGTTTACCTCAGGCGGGACGGAGTCCAACAACCTGGCCCTGTTTGGGGTGGCCCAGCGCTACTCTACTCCCCAACATCTCATCATCTCCAGCGTCGAGCACGCCTCGGTGGAGAATGCTGCCCGCCAGTTGCAGTCCCAAGGCTGGCAGGTCACCCGTCTGCTGGTGAACGCCGCCGGCCAGGTGGATCCCCAGACTTTGATCCAGGCGCTGCAACCCAATACCGTTTTGGTCTCCATCGTCCACGGCCAAAATGAGGTGGGATCCCTGCAGCCCATTGCAGAGCTGGGTCAGATCTGTCGCCAGGCGGGGGTGCTCTTCCACACCGACGCTGTGCAGACGGTGGGGCGGATCCCGCTGGATCTGGCGCAACTGCCGGTGGATCTGCTCTCCCTTTCCGGGCATAAACTCTACGGGCCCCAGGGGGTGGGGGCGCTGTACGTGCGCCCAGGGGTGGAGCTGCGACCGCTGCTGCGGGGGGGTGGGCAAGAACGGCGGCTGCGGGCTGGCACCCAAGGGATCCCGGGCATTGTCGGCTTGGGAGTGGCGGCAGCTTTGGCGGCCCAAGAGCTATCTCAAGAAACGGCCCGCCTGCGGCAATTGCAACGGCATTTGGCCCAGTTGCTGGCGGAGGTGCCCGGTTTGCGGCTGACCGGCCCTGTGGATTTGGAGCAGCGTCTGCCCCACCACCTCAGCTACTGCACCGCAGGGATCCCGGGGAATGTGCTGGTCAGGGCTCTGAGCCGCCAGGGGATCGCCATTAGCGCCGGCTCCGCCTGTAGCAGCGGCCAACTGATCCCCAGCCGCATCCTCTTGGCCATGGGCCACTCAGAAGCCGAGGCGCTGGGATCCATTCGCCTTAGCCTTGGCAAAGCCACCACCTACGCTGCGGTTGAGTATGTGGCCCGATGTCTACAAACGGAGCTTGCCTCCATCTCCAAATCCGTAGCCTTGGGGAATGCGGCAACTCAATCCCCGTTGTCGATCCCCGTCACGTAGCCGGATCGAAGGTCGGGCAGGCTGGGTTAAGGTGATAAAGAGTTACAGGGCTGGTCGCTATGGCTGAGATGAGTCCGTATCAGGTGTTGGGAATTAGCGAAGAAGCCTCTTTTGAAGAGATTCAATCGGCGCGGGCTCGGCTCCTGGCCAGCTTGGGCGCCGATGAACAGCAGCAAGAGCGGGTGGAGCAAGCCTACGATGCCATCCTGATGCAGCGCCTGCGCCTGCGCAAAGAGGGCAAAATCGCCGTTCCCGATCGCATTCGCTACGCCGAACAACGGGCTGCCCATCCTGAGCCGGAGCTGAGTTTGCCTCGCCCTGCTGCCCAAAATCCCCCCTGGGTCAGCCGCTGGTTGGATACCCCCTCTACCGCCGATGCCCTCTGGCCTGCGGCGCTGCTGGGTGGGCTGGGGGGTTGGGTTATCCTGGCTCCCGATGAGTACCCCTCGCTGCAACTGGCCTTGGGGCTGATGGCTTGTATCTATTTCCTGTACCGCAAAGAGCGCCGCTTCATTCGCGCTTTTCTCTTGGCCCTGGCGGGCCTGAGCCTGGGGCTGATGTTGGCCTACGGCATTGCCCTTCCTCTCACCGGTGGCGATGCTCCTGGTGCGCTGTTGGTGGGGATCACGTTTACGGTGATGTGGTTGGTGACCAGCTTTCTGCGCTAGCTGCCGGTTGGCAACGGATATCCAACCAGGGATCATCCTCACCTGCCAAACCGCCGCTGCCGCGACTGATAGCTAAGCAAGGCTTGGTGAAAAGCGGCTCGGTCGAAATCCGGCCAGAGGATGGGGGTGAAATACTGCTCGGTGTAGGCCATCTGCCAGAGCAGGAAGTTGCTGATGCGCATCTCGCCGCTGGTACGGATCAGCAGATCAGGATCCGATAAGCCGGTGGTGTAGAGAAATTGGGAAAAGAGGGCCTCGTCAATCTGATCCGGCTGCAGCAGCCCCTGCTGCACCAAGGTGGCAATGGAGCGGCAGGCTTGTAGGATCTCCTGTCGTCCCCCGTAGTTGAGGGCCACCGTCAGGCAAATGCCCTTGTTGTGCTGGGTGCATTCCACCGCATGCACGATGGTTTCCTGCAGAGAGTGGGGCAGAGCCGACAACTGGCCGGCAAACTGGATGCGCACCCCCTGCTGCACCATTTCCCCCAATTCCTGCCACAGCACCTGCTCGAACAAAGTCATGAGAAAATCCACCTCCTCGCGGGCCCGGCCCCAGTTCTCGGTGGAGAAGGCATAGGCGGTAAGGGCTGGGATCCCCCAGTCATCACAACAGCGCAGCAGCTCCTTCAGGGCCGCTACCCCTCGCTGATGCCCAACACTGCGGGGTAAGCCCCGTTTTTGCGCCCAACGCCCGTTGCCATCCATCACCACCGCCACATGGCGGGGCAACAACTGCGGATCTAGGTCGGCAGGCAACTGCAGAAGATGGGCAGGAGAAAGGGTCATGGAGATTCAGTCTTCGGGGAGGGTTTTCTCAGGTTTGCGAAAGAGTTTAGTCAGATCGACAAGGGATCCCCACCAGCGCAGCGGCCCATTGCGAAACCAGGGGTGGGCCCACAATCCCTTTAGCGGAGCATCTCGTTTTTTGGCATCGCGGGGATTGCGCAACCGCTGTACCAGCAGTTCGTGTAACTTGGCACTGGTCAGAGGCCGCTCGATGCGCCCACCCTCCGCCAGGGAAATGGATCCCGTTTCTTCTGAGACCACAATACACAAGCAATTGGTCTGCTCTGTGATCCCCATCGCAGCGCGGTGCCGTGTGCCCAGCTGTCGAGAGGCGGCCCGCTCCGAAACCGGCAGGATGACCCCCGCTGCGCGAATGCGATTCCGATGGATGACCACAGCCCCATCATGCAACAAAGTTGAAGTCTGGAAAATGGTCTGCAAGATCTCCCGCGACACCCGCGCCTGGAGAGGTACTCCTTTGTCGGTAAATACCCGCGAGTCAATTGGCTGCTCCGGCTCGATCACAATCAGCGCTCCTGTGCGGTTTTGGGAAAGTTCTCGCACTGCTTGCACCAGTTCTTCCACCAAATCTTCCTCAGGATCCTCCTCGTCATCGCCTGCGTTGCTCGGCCACTCCATGCGGATGGCTCTTGCCAATTGCTCCAGCAGCCGCCGAAACTCCGGTTGAAAGAGCACGCCCATGGCTACAGCTGCGCCCAGGAGCAGGCGATCCAAGATCAGGTGAACCAAGGGGAGAGAGGCTGTGGCCAGGTACAGCACCAGCAGCACTATAAATCCCCTCACCAGCACCCCAGCACGACTTTCGCGGGTGTAGTAGAGAGCCAAAGCCAACAGAAAGACAGCCAGAGCCCAGTCCAAGAGGCTGAGAAAGTTAAACTGCTGTAGCCAAGCCCATAAGGCCGCCAGCATGGCGAAAAACCCCGTTCACGCTCCCCTCATTGCGGGCCTTCTGACTGTGCCGTTCTGCACCTCAGAACCCCTGTTGGACTGCGGCCCCCAGACCAGCCTACCACTCACCTCTTGGCTGTCTTCCAGTCTTTCTCGCATGAGGTGCGTTGGCTGCGGTCGGCGCTGCCAGGAAAGGCTGTGCCTCTACTGACCAGATGGGTATGGGCAAACTTCCCCTTCAACGCAGCAACCGCTCTGGCAAGACATCTTGACGGATTAAGTCGGCATAAGTTTCTCGCCGCACAATCAACTGGGCCTCTCCCTCGTTGACCAGCACCGCGGCTGGCCGAGGGAAGCGATTGTAATTGGAAGCCATGCTGTAGTTGTAGGCCCCCGTCGCCAAAACCACCAACACTTCTCCTGCCATTGGGGCGGGCAGAAGCACATCCTTCAACAGCACATCCCCCGACTCGCAGTGCTTGCCGGCCACCGTTACCCGCTGCGTGGCCTCTGCCTCTGGTCGGTTGGCCAGAAGGGCGGTATAGCGGGCTTGGTAGGTGATCGGGCGGGGGTTGTCGGACATACCACCGTCGATGGTGATGTAGGTGCGTCCCTGGGGCAGGTCATCGCTGGGAGGGATCCGCTTTTGCCCTCCCAGGGTGTAGGCGGTCACGGCAGCCGGCCCAATCACAGATCGTCCAGGCTCGCAGAGCACCTTGGGCAAAGGGATCCCGGACTGGGCAAAGGCTTGTTGCACCGCCGTTGCCACAGTTTCCACCCACTCCGGGATGGAGGGGGGATCATCGGATTCGATATAGCGGATCCCCAGGCCCCCACCCACATTCAGCTCTTGTAGGGGCAACCCTCTGCCCAGCCCTTGCCGCCAGATCTGGGCCAGCACCCCCGCCAGGTCGCGGTGGCCCTGTAGATCAAAAATCTGTGACCCAATGTGGGCATGGAGCCCAACGCACTGCAGTTGGGGATGGGCTGCCAAAAAGTCAAACACCTCCGGCAGTTGCCATTGGCCGATGCCGAATTTGCTGTCGGTTTGTCCGGTGCGGATGTACTCGTGGGTGTGGACGTCAATACCAGGGTTAACCCGCAGGAGCAGCCGCGCTGGCCGTGCGGGTGTGGCCAGGGCCGAGACCTGCTGCAGCTCGTACAGGCTATCCGCCACCACAGTACAGCCTGTCTCCAGGGCTAAGTTCAGCTCCTCAAGAGACTTGGCGTTGCCGTGCAGATAGAGATCTTCACCTTTGGCCCCCGCCTGCAGGGCTGTGTACAGCTCCCCGCCGGAAGCCACATCCAACCCCAGCCCTTCTTGCAGCGCCAATGCACAGATGGCCAGGCAATTCCAGGCTTTCGTGGCGTACAAAACCCGGGATCCCCCGGCGTAGCAGCGGGCCCAGGTGTCGCGGTAAAGCTGGCAGGCGCGGCGCAGCGTCCATTCGTCCAGGATGTAGAGAGGGGATCCGAACTGGCGCACCAGCTCCACCACGTCGCACCCCCCAATTTCCAAGTGCCCCCGGCTGTTGATACGGCTGGTCAAGGGGCGCAAAGACTGGTTGGGGGAAAGGGTCTGCTCTGGATGGGTGGGAGTGCCGAGGGTCGAAATCATGGTCAGGAGTCAGAAAACTGTCTTAAACGATATCAAGTTCCTTATTCAGTTTGTCTTGAAAAGTGCCCAGCCCTAACCCGATCCCTTTATACCCAGCTCTGGGGCTGCCTCGTTCCGCTTCGACTCTGACTCCTCGGTTTTGAGATGGCTGACAATTGGCACAGTGGGAGTGTGTCTGACTTACGCAACACCTTCTGCTATGATGAAGGACCGGTGTCAACGGGTCGATGCCCGAGGGGTTAAAGGGGGCGGACTGTAAATCCGCTGGCTTACGCCTACGTTGGTTCGAATCCAACTCGGCCCACCATCGGCTTTGCCCACGTGGCTCAGTGGTAGAGCACCCCCTTGGTAAGGGGGAGGTCACGAGTTCGATCCTCGTCGTGGGCTTGGCGCTGTAAACTACCCGACCCTGACTACTTCGCAGTACAGGGCGGGCTTTTGGTAGCCCTGCAGTTGGCAAGCCAACCACGAACCTCTAGGCTGGTTTACAGCAGCCCCCAAAAGCGCAAT
>NZ_JANSIL010000083.1:0-2020 GCF_047462015.1 Synechococcus sp. R5-13
TTTCTGCTTTGCTTTGGCTACCATGTTGGCAGACTCGAAAGTAAACAGAAAGATCAACTGGTAGTAATCCATACTAAACATATTATACATTATTTTCAGTATAGTTGAGCTTACTATTGACTAGAGTCATGCTCTTCTAAAGGCTCTGTCCCGCTGTCGCGAACGGCCATAACTTTCACCCAACCTCTAGCGGATAGAGTAGGCTGCTGAGGCGGCAGGCAACTGCAAGGATAGGGATCCCAGCGGGGCCAAGGTGGTGCCGGGGTAGTAGAAAGCCAGGATTTGTGCCGCGTTAAACCCCTGCCGAGCCAGGGTATAGGAGCCATACTGGCTCAGGCCCACCCCATGGCCAAAGCCGCCACCGATGAAGCGATAGCCTGCCAATCGCTCCCCTTGTTTCAGAGGCTCTATCCGAAACAGGGTGCTGTACAGGCGAGGAAAAGCCAAGCGTACCTGATCCTTGCGCAAAAGAATCGAGCGGATCCCTTCTGCCGTCTGCAAGTCCAATTGCATCACCTGCACCCGGCCACTGGCGGAGCGCTCCAGGATCTGCATCCCCGCGATGCTGCTCCAGGTGGGCATCGGGATCCCTAGGTAGTCTTGGCCGGCCCGCAACTGGGTGTTCAGCTCCTCCAAAGATAGGGAGAACTCCCAGCGGAATAGGCGGGATACTCCTGCTTCGTTGAAGCCCTCTCGCTGGGCCAAAAACGCCTGGAAGCTGCTCTCCTGCCGCAAATCCAAGGGCTTACCCGGTTGATGGGCAACATCCGCTTGCCGGCGCAGGTAGGGGCGCGGATCCCCGTCCCAAACATCTTCAAAGGCCGCCGAGATGCCGCCATTGGTAGAGGAATAGACAGCATCCGCCAGCTCGCCATTGTAGGTGAGCACCAGGCCACTGGTTTGGCGAATGGCCTCGTCAGCCCGCGGGTGGGTTCCGGTCAATCCCTTGTAAACCTGGCAGTGGGTATTGGCACAGAGCTGATAATCGTCAACCTGAAAGCGGTGGAGGTTCTTGAGGGCGTAGGTGCGCGCCAGGATCGCCTGGGCAGCCATGGCGGCAAAGGGAGCCCCCGACCCCACCTCGTGGGGCACCACCCCCCGCAAATAGGTTTCCAGGGGCACGGCGTTGACTACGGTGTAGCTGCCGTAGGCGTTGGGCTGAATGGTAATAGAGCCGGCGTAGTGGCGGTCGTTCACCCGCAGATAGCCAGCATCGGAGGTCACCCTGAGGCGGGTGCGGTGGTAGCGAAAGTGTTCATGAACCCAGCTCAGCTCCGCCCGTTCGCGTCGCTCCTGCACCTCGAGCCGCACATGGGGGATCCCTTCCTTCTGGGCATACTGCTGAATCTGGATCAGTTGTTGCGGGGTGTAGGCGCGGTTGGCCCACACCTGCCATTCTTGCGGCTGGGCGATCTCGGTGCTGATGCCCAGAGACTGCCAATGGTTGGCGTTGGCCTCGGCACTCTCAAAACTTTTGTGGCTGCTGAGGATTAGACGGTATACGGTTTCCGGGGTGGTCAGGGCGCGATTGACAATGCCGATGCTGACCCGAGGCGTTCGCTGGGTCTGGGTGCTGCCGTCTGCTTGAGGGAATTCCAGGGTGAGAAGGGATCCCGTCGGCGCCGCCAGCTCCACTTGATCCGTCTCAGAACGGCCAAAGCGTTGCACAATGCCTATATGCAGGATTGGGTTTTCGGGGGTGGCTGCCGTGGCCAAGGTCTCTTCACGAACTCCGGTTGCGTCGGCGGCATGGAGCGCTAAGGCCGCCAGCAACAGGCCCAAGCCGGAAATGAGGGTGCTCTGTTTGCGCCAGCGGGACGGAGCCCCTAAAAACCGACGGGGTTTGGCAGTGGGAGGCTGACAACTGGCCATGGCCGCTTTATCTTAAAACACACCCTGTCGATTTTACCCCCATCTTTTTTGGCCTACCTGCAGCGGTTGCGTCAGCAGTGGGGAGCATGCCTCTAACCCCCAAAACCCTGAACTTTGCTGAATTTACTGAGCTTTAGGCGGTTTGGCA
>NZ_JANSIL010000084.1:0-11286 GCF_047462015.1 Synechococcus sp. R5-13
GGGTGTAGGCGTCGGGGTGGGAGAAGGCGTCGGCCTAAGTGTGGGCACGGGTGTAGGTGTCGGGGTGGGAGAAGGCGTTGGCTCAGGTGTGGGTGTGAAGAGTCCCACAGCAACTCTCTCAGCAAAGTTCCCCTGGAAGGCATTGCCGGCTAGGTAGGCTGCAATCACCACATCTGGGGTGCCGGGGGCCGCTTGAATTGCTATCCCTCTGCCCTCGCCCCGAGCCAGAAATGTATTTCCAGAAAGGGTACGGGCTTGTGTTCCTTGCAAGATGCGAATGCCGACGCTCCCGGCTATCCCACCCACGCCGATCCGGTTGGATTGAATGGATGGAATTGAGCCTGCCCCATCCAGTTGAATCCCGGTAGTGCCGCTCCTACCTGCTTGCCGAGCCTGCAGCACTAAGCCAGCCCCAGCGGTAGGTGGATCCCCTTCGATTTGGTTGTTGCGGAAGATCCCGCCGGAGTTGTCGCTGTAGCGAACAGCCAAAGTCCCTAAAGCTTGTAAGAGAATCGTGTTGTTCTCGAGGGTTGGGTTACTTCCTGGTGTTGTGCCTATGCCCACCCCGCCTGTTTTGCTAACGATTGACGAAATGCCGCTGACTCGACTGTTTCCGGAGATCTGCACACAGGGATCCAAAAATTGCTGGCACGAAATCTCGGCCAATTGGTTCAAGGCTCCCTCTAGAACCGCAGCATTGCCGTTGACCAAGATGTTGGAGCGAGGGTCGTTGAGGGTGACCTTGCGCGGCTGAAAAGTGCCGTTGTTCACCTGCACCCGTCCACCCCCCAGCACCACATCTACCCCCTGCAGGCTGGTTTGGCTGGCTACAATCACGTCAAAGAGCCCGGTCAGGATCTCATAGGCGGTGGAGCTGGTGATGCGAATGCGACCGCCGTTGGTGCCATCGCCGCCATCCAGGGCCAGGTTGCTTTGCAAAGTTTCCCTGCCCGTCCCCAAAATCTCGATCAGCACCTCCAGGCCGGCTGTGGCAGTCTGAAGTCGCTGCGCCTCTGCAACTGCGTCTGCCAGTTTGGTAAAGGGGCCACTGGCCGGATCCACTCTCAGGATGATGGGCCCGCCACCTGGCGGAGGAAGAGGTGGAGAACTGCCGCCGCCACCCCCACAGCCGAGGGCAACCCCCGCCAACAGAGGCAGCAAGGCTGAACAGATCCCCCAACCAGACTTGGATACTCGGCCAAGCATAGGTGGAAAGCTCCTTACAAGCGCTTAGCGGTTAAGGTTGTTACAGCAACAAACAAGAGCAACAAGCAACTGCCACGAGGTCAAAGTGCAGGTGGCCAAGTTGCGATCCAATGCCCTCAGCAAAAGCATCCTCTGATGGATCCTCTGTTTAGTCAAGGCTTCGCCAGGGATCCGCAATCAATCGGCAACAAAAATCTCAAAAATCTAGCGCTCTTCAGGTACTTCGAGGGTTCCGGCGAGGATGTCTTGCTTCACCGCTTCCACAGCAGCCACCAAATCCGCTGAGAGCAAGGCTTGGTTGTACTCATCCAGAGCATAGCCCACACCCTCGTTCTCCAGGCCAAAGGTTTGAATGCCGCCGACAAAGTTGCCTTAAAGTTGCCTTAAAGTTGCCTTCCACCACGCTGCGAATCACTTCATAGGTGGCCATATCCACCCGCTTCAGCATCGAGGTGAGACCGTGGTTGAGGGTGGCAGGGTTGTTATCGGTATCCCCCAGGTAGTTTTGGTTAGCATCCACACCGATAAAGAACAGCGGACGGGTATCTCCGCTGCAGATGCTGGCATAATCGGCGGGTTTGGGCACTTCCGCAAAGGGATCTCGAATGAAACTCACCCCGGCGGGCAGCCCTGTAGGATGCTGTTGGGCCAGAGCAGCCCAAAGAGCAGCGAGGTAACATCATCTCCCGCCGTATCCGTGTCGATCAAAAAGCGTTGCACAGCCATACCCAGGCTAAGCCCAAATCAGGGTGACATCTTAACCTTTGCGGGCAGTCTCAGGGCAGCCGCTGAGCCGGTGTATCTTGAAAAGGGATCCCTGTAGACCAGAGTTGGCGATGTCCTTCTCCATCCGCTCCATTACACCACAACAGATGGCCCAATACCTACAGGATCCCGAGGCTGGGCCTCTGCAATTGATCGATGTGCGGGAACCGGCAGAGCTGGAGCTGGTGAATTTAAATGCCCTGGGCTTTCGCAACTACCCCTTGAGCCAGTACGAGGAATGGAGGGAACGGATCCTCACAGAGCTGGATCCAGATCAGCCAACTTTTGTGCTCTGTCATCATGGCCTCCGCTCTGCTCAGATGAGCCAGTGGTTACAGGCCAACGGGTTCACTCAGGTTCATAACATCAGCGGCGGCATTCACGCTTGGGCTTGTGAGGTGGATCCCTCCCTGCCCACCTATTGAGGTCACGGGCAAACCAGCACCGTGTTCCCCATTCTTCATCTGCAGGGGGATCCCCAACAACGAGGCCAACAGTATGGATCCCAGGCGGCCCAACTCATTCGCCACAGCATTGCTAGTTACGCCCGCCAATTTGCCTACCGCTGTGGTCTCACCTGGCAGCAGGCCCAGACCCAAGCAGAGGGATCCCTGCCCTGGCTAGAGCGCCACGTGCCCCACCTGCTGGAAGAAATCCAAGGCATTGCCGCGGGGAGTGGCTTCCGTTTTGCCGAGATTCTGGCCCTCAATTTGCGCACCGAGATTTTATCCAGATCGGTTGTCGGTGGATCCCATCCCGACTGCGCCGCTGCTCTGGAACACAATCTCCAAAACGGGGTGCCCCAGCACCCACCGGATCCTGCTCATGAATTCAAGGGGATTGATCTCATCGATCCAGCCCAAGCCAACCCGGATGGGGGAGAATGCACCACCCTGGCGGCCTTGCCCCAGGCTACCTCCACCCACCACACCTACTTGGCCCAAACCTGGGATTGGATCGGGGAGCAGCGCAGGGCCTGTGTGCTGTTGTGCGTTCGCTCCGATAACCACCCTGCCTACCTCACCCTGACCGAAGCTGGGATCCTGGCCAAAATCGGCCTCAACCGAGCAGGGTTGGCCGTGGCCCTCAACCTCTTGCGCTCTACCCTAGATGGGCAAACCGAGGGAATGCCGGTGCATTTGCTATTGCGCTTGTTGTTGGAGTGTGAGGAGTGGCAGCAAGCTGTGGAGAGGGTGAGATCCTATCCTTACACCGCGTCCTCTTGTGTCAGCGTTGCGGGTACCGCAGGACAGGCGGTAGGCCTACAGCCCGCTAGTGCAATCAGCTTTGAAATCAGTCCACGAGGAATTGGCCTGCATCTCCCTCAAGGAGGGATCCTCGCCCACACCAATCATTTCCTGGATCCGGCCTTGCGAGAAGATGAGCTGCCCCCCCATATAGGATCCTCCACAAGGCTAGAACGGGCCTATCATTTGCTTCGCCAGAGTGCTCAAACGGGAACCCTAGACGCGGTCGCTCTTCAAAAAATCCTACAAGACCGGACGAATGCCCCCCACTGCATCTGCCGCCATCCGGATCCCCATCTGCCCGCCTGGGATCGCACCGAAAGCGTAGCGGCTGTGGTGATGGATCTGAACCAACAAATCCTGCATGTGGCCCCCAACATTCCCGATCACGTGGAGTTTGTACCGATTTCCGGGATTTTCTAGGTTTGGAAGATGCAGTAGGATCGAGCTGAAGAGAGAGGAGGGGCAGGCGATCGCGTCCTTGCTGTCGCCACCAGACAGCGGGATGAGGAAAGTCCGGGCTTTCAGAAGAACACACCGCTGGGGAAAGCCCAGTGCGGGTAACCGCGAGGATAGTGCCACAGAAACATACCGCCGATGGCTGGGATCCCAGCACAGGTAAGGGTGCAAAGGTGGGGTAAGAGCCCACCAGCAACGTCGTGAGGCGTTGGCTCGGTAAACCCCGGTGGAAAGCAAGGCCGCAGCCGCAGGACTATGGCTGTTCTTCGCCCCTGTCGGTTGCATCGAGGTCACGGTACCCAAAGCGGGGAAGGGTGCTCTCGATGGTGGTGAGCCGCTAGAGGGTGATGGTAACATCACTCCCAGATAGATGATCGCCAGTGCAACTCTGCACTACAGAACCCGGCTTACAACCTCCTCTCTTTTCTAGTTGCACATCTACCTGTTTGCACATCTATTTGCACACAGAGAGAGTTTGTTCCGAGCTCACGGGAGTTCTGCAGGTTGCCGGGATCCCTGTGGTCTGGGGCTATTTATTGGCCGTAGTCAGTGTGTCGTTGGGAGAAGCTGTATCGCATGCCCACCTAGGGCACTTGGAGAGCCTTGTCCAATTGTGGGTGGCTGCGCTACGGCGTAGGTTCTGTCATTCTGGTCACGCCTGCCATCCACAGCTCCACGCAGGCTTGCAGAAGGGGGGGGATCCTGGCGGTTTCGGCGCCTTTCTCTGATTTTTTAGATTTTTCATCCGATAGCTGCCCCTCAACAGAGGGCTCCGCCCCGTCGGCGCCAACGGAAGGCAACTCGGCGGTTACTGCCAGCATGGCTGCTCCCAAAATCATTACATGCAAAACCCCAACGGCTGCATAAAGGCGATCTGGCTCGACAGATTGCAACTCAGAGTTGGGAAATCGCCGCAAATACTCTGTCAGCTGTTCTTGGGCCTGAGAAAAACCCATCCGCAAGGCGCGACGATGTTCCTCAGAATAAAGGCCAGCCTCTCCCACCAGGGAGCGCACCAGTTCAGGATTATCGGCCAAAGCCCGAAAACAGGTGTGGACATAGCGCAGGAGAATGGCTTGCAACCCAGAACCTTGAGAGGGGGCGGGATCCGCCTTCAGAGGCAGATCGGCAATGCCGGAAAAGACCCCCAGCTCCCCAAATACGGCCAGGAGTAGCCCCTGCTTGGTGCCGAAGTGCCGAAACAGGGTGACCTCATTCACTCCGGCCAAATCCGCAATTTGACGGGTGGTGGTTTGGGTGATGCCCTGACGAACGAACAGCTCCCGAGCCGCATTCAGCAGCCTTTGCCGAGAAGAAGGACGTGCCATAGTGAGGAGAAAACCTGAAGAATTGCGGCGGGCTGCAAGTGACGCTTGCATTTACGGTGGAATACCGCTAGGCTTAATGTCAAGCGAGAGGATGTCGGCAGCGTTGCCTCTGCTCCTCTTCTTCCTGTGTAGCCGAGTTCATCACAGCGGAGCACATAGCAAGTCACCGCTGGCTATGGCGGTGTCTTCAGGGGTTTGACTCCGTTTTCACGTTGGGCCGCTGTTATCCGGCGGCCTTAACTTGGGCTTTGTGTTTTGGCTCTTTCCTAGTCAGTCTAGTCTACTTCTTCTTCTGAGGTTTTGTGGGTTCATGACCACTTCTTTTTCTCGCCAATCGCTGAATCATCCCGCTCCGCTCATTCAGCCCGAGCCCCAAGAATCCTTTCGGTTTGCTTGGGAACATGTGCTCTTCTTTGCCATCTTTCACGTGGTGGCCCTGGTGGGAGGCATTTTCTTCTTCTCCTGGCCCGCTCTGGGAGTAGCCCTATTTCTTCACTGGTGTTTCGGCAGCTTGGGTATCTGTTTAGGGTACCACCGTCTGCTCAGCCATCGCAGCTTCCAGGTGCCCAAGTGGCTGGAATATGTCTTCACCACTCTCGGTGCCCTAGCCGTTCAAGGGGGGCCGATCTTTTGGGTGGGTGGCCATCGTCAGCACCACGCCTTTACCGAAGATGAGCAAAAGGATCCCTATTCTGCCCGTAAGGGCTTTTGGTGGAGCCACATACTCTGGCTGATCTACCACCGCGAAGAGTTTTTTAACCCTGAGAAGTACTTTGCCCTTGCGCCGGACTTGGCTCGGGATCCCTTCTACCGCTGGCTGGATAGGTATGCTCTGCTTTTGCAACTGCCGTTGGCTGCAATACTCTACCTGCTGGGGGGCTGGTCATTCGTCGTGTACGGTATCTTTGTGCGGACAGTGCTGCTACTGCATTGCACCTGGTTGATCAACTCGGCCAGCCACTTCTGGGGTTACCGGACTTTCGAGAGCAATGACAATGCTCGTAACCTTTGGTGGGCGGCGATTCTGACCTATGGTGAAGGGTGGCACAACAACCATCATGCCGACCCGAAGTGCGTTAAGGCCGGTTTACGTTGGTGGGAGATCGACATGACCTACTGGGCCATTTGGCTGTTGGCGAGATTGGGCCTGGCTCGTAAGCTGCACCTGCCTGCCCAAGGCCAAGCTGCTCGCTGAACTGGTTTTTCCCAGACCTTGCAGAGGAATCATCCGGGGATCCCTATCCCTAGGGATCCCTTTTGGGTTGCAGAGAGAGCTAGTCTTCTAAGGGGCTATACTGCCACGCTCCATAGTGGTCAAGAATACGCTTAATTTGTTCTATGTCGGCATCGGGTTCTTGATGAATATGCAATGCCTCTATTTGGCTGTCTTGGTAGCGAAAGGTGGAGTTTTTTTTCCACTCCAGCTCCGTTTTCACCCCTGAAACACAAGCCAAATGGGCAGCCAATTCCCGATAAACCATCAGGGGCATAGAATCGTAGCGAACAGCGTAGCGTTTCAGCTTGGGGACGCTCACGTATGACAACCCAATCAACGTAGCTCAAAACAACTCAAGTATAGTCACTTCAAGCTAGATTAAGACGCTTCCTAACTACTCCGCGGTGTCGCCCAAATGCTCCGCATCACTTCCGCGAGCCCCCCAATCCCTCTCCCTAAGAGAGAGAAGAGCTAGGAAGCACTGCAACGGAACAGTTTCATTCCTCATTGAAATGACTATAACTTCTGGGCAATACAGTCACCAAACCCCCCCCGCTCAACACTCTTTGCTGGACACTTGACCGGCAAAATGGGATGGGACTAAGCAATTTTGTCATCGACCAAAGTGCAGCAGTTTACCTGATCCAGGCAAATCTTTCCCCACTGCAAGGCCCAGCGTACTAAGGCCACCCGATTTGCCGTTCGGGTCTTGCTCAAAATATTGCTGATGTGATTGTCAACGGTGCGCTTGCTGATCTCTAGGCGTTCCGCGATGTCCTGATTGGTCAGTCCTGCCGCAATCAACTCAATGACCTGCAGCTCCCGTTCGGACAACAAGTCTGCGGAATGATAGTCAGTACCCATTCCGAATGCCTGCTTAAGATGAACTGTAAAGATTACCTACCCCAATTCTAGGGGATCACCCCTGAGATGGATAGCCCTGCAGCAGGGAAATCTTGAGCGATTCTCGGCCAGACTCCGGCTGCAGGCCACTGATGCGAGCGTTTTCGGATAGGCTTCACAAGGGATCCAAGTGCTTCCGGGGCAGTTCCACCTGAACCCACAGCCCACCGGTTTGCGGGTGATTGCGCAATTGGATGGTGCCCCCATGAACCTCGACAATCTGCCGCACAATTGCCAGCCCTAGGCCGGTTCCGCCTTTGCTGCGGGCCCGCGCAGTGTCGGTGCGGTAAAAGGGCTGAAAGACCAACTCAAATTGATCTTCTGGCAGGCCGGGGCCGTGGTCGTACACCTCTAACTGCACCTGGGATCCCTGCTCCGAAAGCACCACATGGATAGGAGAGTCGGGCTTGCCATACTTGACGGCGTTGTCCAAGAGATTGAGGATGAGGCGGTATAGGCGCTGCTCATCTCCCCAGAGGTAAATCTGGGACAATCCGCTCAGGTGCAGTTCCTGGTGGCGGGGTTTGGCCAACGGCTCCAAACTTTGCCAGGCTTCCTGCACCAGACTTGCCAGATCCACCCAGCGCCACTGAGAGCGGGATGCGGCTCCCAGATTGAGGGCGCTGAGTTCGAGCAAGTCTTGAACCAAACGGCTCAGGCGCAGAGTTTCATTTAGCAATCGTTCTACCCAGACTGCCTGAGCGGCATCGACCCGGCTTTGTAAAGTTTCGGCCAGCAAGCGAATGGAGGTGAGGGGGGTTTTCAGCTCGTGAGCCACATCCGAAGCCCAGCGATCCCGCTGTTGGGCCAGCATTTTTGCTTCCAGCCGGTCTTCTAAAAAAATGGCCACGTGCGCTTGCGGCAGGAGCAACCCCCAAGCCCGCAGCGGAATCGGTTTGCCATCCCCACCGGAAGGGTAGAAAATCCATTCGCGACTTTGGACAGGAGCAGCGGTCTCCTGTCGGCGGGTAGCCTCGATGAGCTGATCCAACTCATAGGAGCGCACCCATTCCAGCAAGAGCTTGATGCCCGGCTGCCATTGGCTGATGCGCAGCAGACGCTGGGCGGCAGGATTGCACTCCAGCACCACGTTGTTTTCGTCTACCCGCAGATATCCCCAAGGGAGCCGCTGACTCAGGTATTGCCAGTTTTGCAGTTGCTGTTTTTGGTTGGCCCAATCCAGATCTTGTTGGCGAAGATAACGGCTGAGCAAGCTGAGCATCTGTTCCAGGGAGTGGAGGGGCATGGCCAGATGCACCAGGGATCCCAACCGCTGCAATTCGCATCTGAAACGGCGCCGAGTCTGCCACAGCAGGAGCAACGTGCAAAGCAAACCGATTCCCAACCCGATCAGGATCCCGGCTTCCAGTCCCATGTTCCCACCACCTTTGCTGCCATTGTCGCTCAGGGAAGCAAGAGTGGAGGCGAAAGCCCGGTTGCCGGCCTCTTATCGACGATGTACGAGGGTGGTACTGGCTTGGTCGGTGGGCACAAGCAAGATCTCGCTGATGTTCACGTGGGGGGGACGGGTTGCCGCAAACACCACCACTTCAGCCACATCCATCGCCGTCAAGGGGGTGAGGCCCTGATACACTGCTGCCGCACGGGCGCGATCCCCACGGAAGCGCACTTGGCTGAACTCGGTTTCCACCAGGCCCGGCTGAATCTCGGTGACGCGAATGGGGGTGCCCAGTAAATCCAGCTTCAGCCCCTCGGAGATGGCCCGCACGGCGGCCTTAGAAGCGCAATACACAGCGCCACCTGGGTAGGTCTGCCGACCGGCAATGGAGCCGATGTTCACCACATGGCCTCGACCTCGCTCCACCATGCCGGGCAAAACGGCGCGGGTAACATAGAGCAGACCCTTGAGGTTGGTATCGATCATCTCTTCCCAGTCTTGCAAGGCCCCCATGTGGAGCTTGTCCAAGCCACGACTTAAACCTGCATTGTTGACCAAGATGTCGATGTTGGCCCACGGCGAGGGCAAAGATTGAAGCGCCTGCTGCACGGCTGTCCCATCCCGCACATCCAAAGCCAGCAGGTAGGAAGGAGTGCCGTAAGCCTGCTGCAATTCCCCAGCCAGTTCCTGCAGCCGATCCTGACGGCGGGCCACCAGAATCAGGCGGGCTCCAGAACGGGCAAAAAGGGTGGCACAAGCGGCCCCAATGCCGCTACTGGCTCCGGTGATGAGCACGATGGAGTTTTCGATCATCATTTGCTAATTCAAATGCTGTGATTTCAGTTGGGTTGAGTCGGAGAAAAATGGACAGCCACCTTCAGCTTCCTCGTCAGTTCGAGGCTACAGCCATTCTAGAGTTCGAGCCACTTCCCCAGGGGGGAGCCTGGGATCCAGCAAACGAATCGTTTCTCTGCCGTTCGGTAGCGACCCTACCGCTCCCTGCAAGAGCCTAAAGAGAGCGCTCCAGCAGCTTGACGCAAGCATACAGAGTATCCAAATGGGGAGTGGGCACGCCCACTAAACGCCCCAGCTCGGTGATGGCTCCCACAATGGCCTCGATCTCCGTCCGTCGCCCCAGCTCAATATCCTGCAGCATCGAGGTGCGATGGGATCCCACGCGGGCTGCATCTTCTAGCCGCTCTTCCAAAGAGACCGGCAGCCGGATCCCCAGAGCTTGAGCTACAGCCTCAACTTCCCGCATCACCGACCGAACCAGAGCATGGGTGGGTGGGTATTGGGCAATTTCATCTTGAGCAGCCCGGGTGAGGGCGCTGATGGGATTGAAGGCAGCGTTGCCCCACAGTTTCTGCCAGATCTCGGCCCGAATCTGCGAGGTGAGGGTGGTGGAAAGCTGCGCCTGTTCAAAGATGGCGGCCAAGGACTGCAGCCGTCCTGACAGGGATCCATCCGGCTCCCCCAGAATGTAGCGCCCACCCCCTGTGTGCAAGACCACTCCTGGCTCTGCCAACTGCACGGCAATGTACACCACACAGCCGATCACCCGCTCTATCGGCAGATGGGCAGCGATAACCCCTTCTGGATCCACGGAAGTCAGGGAATGCCCCTCAAACTCGCCCCCATGCCGGTAAAAGTACCACCAGGGGATACCATTCTGGGCAATCACAATGGGGGTGTCTGGGCCACACAGGGATCCCAGCCGAGGGGCAAGCTGCGGCAAGCTGTGGGCCTTGACCGTCACTATCAGCCAGTCCTGTGGGCCCAGGGCAGCCGGATCGTCGGTGGCTGTCAACCGCTCTACCCAGGTTTGGGAGGGATCCCCCTGCCGGATGAGCTTCAGACCTTGGGTGCGGATGGCCTGCAGGTGAGCTCCACGGGCCACGACACTGACGGGAAAGCCAGACCGAGCCAGGCATATGGCCAAGTGACTTCCCACCGCCCCAGCGCCAACAACACAAATCTTCATGGGCCTATCATCTTTTCGTCACCCACTTCACATCCAGGTGGCCAATTGACACGAGGCTGTGACAAGGGCCGAGCGGGATCGGGAGAAACCCCCGACAACTGAAGGGAGGGCTTTTGGAGAACCCTCACTCTGCCCCCCCTTGGGTCACCCTCAGGATCCCGTATCCAAGCGCCACACCCACCAGGGTCAGCACAATGCAGAGTCCAGCAATGGTGAAGATCTCGCCAGCCATAGATTCAGCTTCCTCGCAAATGGGATACATCGCCTTCTCAGGATATCGGATCCCAAGCCCTGGCCTTCACTCCAAGGGTGTAGCGGCCCAAACCCAACTCCTCGAAAAACAGTCGTTCTCCCAGACTTGATGAGATCCGGCTATCCGCCTCTATAATGAAAGCAATTTACAAGTCTTTACCGGCATAGGCTAAATTGTAATGCCTACAGCCGTAAAACTTGTCCGGTGGCTCTCAAATGCTCTGTTGGGCCTCGTGAGCCCTGGAAACGGTTCTCGATAGGGTCTTGGAGCGCTGGGAATTCTAACCCACTGGAAAGTTCCCAGGCAGTTCTCGCCAAAGAGCCGTTCAAAGAAACTGAGGCAAAAGACCCGAGGGTTGAGTCTTTATACCTAGGCTCCGCTCTTGCTTCGAAGAAGCAAACTTTGTAGTTTCATTAATGTCCTCATTCATTTAGACGTCTTTAAGGAGTAGTTCAGATGACCATAGCGGTAGGGCGCGTGCGTCAGGAGCGAGGATGGTTCGACATCGTCGATGACTGGCTCAAGC
>NZ_JANSIL010000085.1:0-11236 GCF_047462015.1 Synechococcus sp. R5-13
CGCAAGGGGACGGAAACACTCTATCCCCGTCGTAGTCCCCACCCATTTGGGCGACATCGTTGATCCCTACCTTTTCCCCGCAAGGGGACGGAAACTCTACCGCTCCTCTCGCAAAACAGGGATAAAATCAAGCCAGGGGTTGATCCCTACCTTTTCCCCGCAAGGGGACGGAAACGCAGTAAACTTTGTTCCCGTCATAATAAGGTTCGGTGTTGATCCCTACCTTTTCCCCGCAAGGGGACGGAAACAAGATTAGGACTCGGCATCACAGTCGTGAAGGCCTGTCTGAAGGTTGATCCCTACCTTTTCCCCGCAAGGGGACGGAAACCGCCCCGTATGAGGCTCCGGTTTCGATGGTTTTGAACAGTTGATCCCTACCTTTTCCCCGCAAGGGGACGGAAACGGTAGCTGCCCCCCGAAAATCGCACTTAGAACAGCTGTTGATCCCTACCTTTTCCCCGCAAGGGGACGGAAACCAGCTGTAGGCCTGGGGGTGAGTTTAAGGACATCCCAGGTGTTGATCCCTACCTTTTCCCCGCAAGGGGACGGAAACTTAAGGTAGAACACAGGCCACTGCCCAGGGTGGGCAGGGGTTGATCCCTACCTTTTCCCCGCAAGGGGACGGAAACCTGAGCTACGCGAGGCGAGAGGAGAGAGAAAGGAAAGTTGATCCCTGCCTTCTTCGAGACATCCTTGAGAACTGAGACTGGCGGATTCTAGGGTGGATCCCTAGCGCAAGAAGCGGGCCAAAAGCAGCAGGCCGAGGCCGCCGAAGAGGATGTTGAAGCTCCAGGCTGCCGCCCAAGGGGGAAGGGCTCCCACTTCTCCCAAGCTGCGAGACACGCTCAGAACCACGTAGTAGCCAAACACCAACAGGATCCCGAAGACGACGCCCCCGTAGCGTCCCACCCGCCGCGCGGTGGTGGATCCCAGGGGTAGCGAAATCAGCACGGCAAAAAAGCTGGCCAAGGGCAGGGAGAAGCGCATGTGGAACTCGGTGCGCAGAGCCTGAGTATTGAGATTGGAGCGGGCCAGGCGGGAAATCCGCTCTGCCAGCTCCGGCAAGCTCAACTCGCTGGGGGGAACCGGCGGCTGCATTAGGGCAGCCAGATCCTGAGAAACTTGCAACGGCTTGCGATGAAACGTTTGCTCGGCAATGCTGAGGCCGGTGGGGCCGTAAAGGTGGGTCGCTCCTTCGCTGAGGCTCCACTCCAGTCCATTCCACACTGCCTGAGCGGCCAAGGTCACTTCCGCCAACTGGTATTTGCCCCCCGGCAAGGGATCCACCCGCAAAATCGTAACATCTTGCATCGTATTTAACCGGGGATCCACTTGGCGGATGAAGAACCAGAGGTTGTCTTCGGTTTTGAAAAAGACATCGTATTGCACCGGGGTGGTGGCCTGGGCCAGCAAAGCTTGCTGATCGATCTGGCGGATTTGCTGTTTACTGGCTGGCAGCAGCACGTTGCTAATGAAAAAAGCGCTCAAGCTCATGGCCAACCCCACCAGCAGCAGGGGCCGGAAAATCCGGCTAAACGGGATCCCGGCTGCCCGCATAGCGGTGATCTCGCTGTTGCCGCTCAGCTTGCCCAAGGTGAGCATGGTGGCAAAAAAGGCGGCAATGGGCATGCCCAGCACCACCATCTCCGGCAGATCCAAAACCAAGAGGCGCAACACCGTCAGGGGGGGGACGGATCCCTCGACCAGCCGCTCGGCCAGGGTAAACAGTCGGCCCACCAGCAGCAGCAGGGTTCCCCCCGCAACACCGGCCAGCACCGGGGTGAGCATCTCCCCAAACAGATAGCGCTCCAGCAGCCAGAACTTGGTGAGCAACCGTGCCATGTTTGAGAATCGAAGGGGATCGCCCTTCTCCCCAAGGGAGAGACGGGTTGCAATGGCCGAAAAATCGGCAGCAAAAGCCCTGAACCAGGCTTATCGATTTATTCTCGCTCAAGGGCTTGGGGAAGCAGGGGGGGGAAACGACTCCGTTTTGTCGGCAGGATCCAAACGCGGCTGAGGAGAGTTGAGGGGAGGTTCGGACTCGGGATCCAGCTCGGCACCCCAGGTGACCAGGTAGGCCCGCTGTTCGGGGGAAAGGCGGCGAGCCTGGCGGAAATCTGCCCCTGCCACGATAGCTCCGGTGTAGGCCCCGGTCTTGAAATCGGGCTTTTGCCCTGGCTGAGCAGGGGAAGCCGTCTGAGGGGATCCCACAAACAGCAAAGCGCGGTAGAGATCGGCCCCGCGCAGGTCGGCATTCCGCAAGTTAGCTCCGCACAGATTGGTGTGGCTGAGATCGCAGCCGCTCAGGTTGGCCCGCTCCAGGCTGGCTTCGCTGAAATCCACCGCCCGCAACAGGGTGCCATGCAGGTCGGCTCCCTCCAGCATCGTGCCCAGGTTGACCACTCGGATCCCGTGCAGGCGATCCCGCTGGTAGCCCCCCTTGCCATCCAGGATAGGTCGGCCCAGGTGTTCGTCTCGCCGCAGAGGGCTGAGCAGGTTAGCGGTGGAGAGAAAGCGCAGGATCTTGGCTTTGCCGAAGCGATCCACCCCGTTCAACAAAGCAGCCGTGCGCCCGGCAGCAATGGCCCGCTCCAGGGGCCAATCGTCCAACTGCCCATCGGGAGACAAGACCAGGTTGGAAATGCCTTCAAAGTAGGCGTCGATGGTCTGCTGCTGGGTGATGATATTCTGCTGAATGGTGAGATCGCGGGAGATGATGTACTGCCGCCAGGCGATGTAGGCGGCCAGGATGGCGATCAAGATCTGGCCTGTGGCCCCAAACACTTCTCCCAAAGCCCCAATTGCTTCCCAACTCAGGGATCCCAAGGCAGAAAACAGCCCGCTCCCGGCAATCCCTCCCATCACGGCCAAGCTGAGGGCCACTCCCGCCCAGGCCAATTGAGGCCAAGTGGTCAGCCACTGCCAAAGACGGCGTCCGATCTGAGCCCAAAGCGATCGCCCCCACCAGCCCGCCAGGCCCAGCCAAGCCAGCACCGCCCCCCAGCCCAAGACCGGCTGAGCCATCCGCTTTCCCAAGAGCAGCAAGAAGGCCGGGATCCCCAACAGCAGCAGATGAATCAGGGGTTGCCACGGTGAGACCGGAGACAGCAGGATCCCGGATTCAACCAGCGACGGCTCTTGGGGCAGATGTTCGGGGACAAGGGTTTTGTAGGTCATGGCGCAAGCAGGGAGGTTACTCTAGGGCTAGTGTTAGACTTGCAAAAAAAGCCTGCGTTAGTCCGTATTTAGAGTTGGAGAATAGGGCAGGCCCCTGCCTGCTCAGTTTGGTAAGATGACCTCGGCTTTCCTTCTCTAGCCCAGCCTGGTGTGGGGATAACCACTATGATCTCTTCCTTACTGTTCATATTGCCTATTAGCCTGCAGCAATGTGGCGAACACCAATCTACAGCAGTCCTGCCCGGCCTGCGGGCGCAGCGTTACCGCTGGGCAATGCTGGTGCGGCTGGCGTCCTCTCTGCTACTCGGCACCACCTTACTGCTGACAGCAAAGTTGGATCCCGGCTGGGCGCAAACTTCCCTGGACACCGGCATTACCGGCGAGCAGACCCTGCCTCAAGCTCCCCCTCTCCCGGACAATCGCCCGGCTATTTTTGTGGATGCGGCCAACGGCAGCGATACCCGTGGGGATGGATCCCGCAATAACCCCTTCAAGACGATTACTTATGCCATTCAGCGGGCTGAGGCTGGCAGCGTCATTCAGCTTTTTCCCGGGGTATATAGCGAGGAGAGCGGCGAAACCTTCCCCATCCGTCTGAAAGCCGGCCTCACCTTGCGTGGGGACGAGTCCACCTTGGGAGAGGGCTATCTCATCACCGGCGGCGGTACCTACATGAGCCCGACCCTAGGCCGACAAAATGTTGCTCTGCTGGCAGAAACCGGCGCAGAAGTGCGAGGAGTTACCCTGCGCAACCAAGGGCGGCGCGGCTATGCCCTCTGGGTCGAATCGGCCTCCCCGCGCATTCTCAACAACAGCTTTGTGGGCAGCATCCACGATGGAATCTTCATCGCTGGCGCTGCCAATCCCTGGGTAGAGGGCAACCGCTTCTATAAAAACGGGGCCAACGGCATTTCCGTTTTGGGCACCTCCCAGCCCACCATCGTCAATAACCTGTTCCAGGAGACCGGCTTTGGCCTCACCATCGACCAACGCTCGGCGCCTGTTGTGCGCAACAACCGCATTCTGCAGAACCGTACCGGCGTGGTTGTCGGGGGCAGCTCCAGGCCCATCCTGCGCAACAATCTCATCGCCCAGAACTTGGAGACCGGCCTCACTGCCATCACCAACGCCCAGCCGGATCTGGGCACGGCCACGGATCCCGGCAACAACATCTTTGAGGGCAACGGCCAATACGACATCCACAACGCCACCCGCGGCCTGCGCATCAATGCCAACGGCAACCAACTGCGGGGCAAAGCCAAAGGGGATCTGGATCTGTCCGGTCAAACCACCGTCGCCGCCCTTCCCGACAGCGCTCCCCGCCCCATTGCCCCTGGCACTTTGGCTCTGCCCAGCGCTCCGGCCCAGCCGGCTACTCCCAGGGATCCCCGGCCAGCCGCTGAGACCCCCTCCACCTTGCCGGTTGTGACGGTGCCCCAGTCTACTGCCCCGGTTCCCCCCTCTCCGCCCCAAGGATCCGGAGGGCGCATCTTGCCAGATCCCTCCAGCCCTCAGGCAACTCCCCAGCCCCAACCTCCGGGGGAGCAGTTTGTGGCTGTCCCCTTCACCCCCGATGGCTCTACCGCACCTGCCCAGCCGGCTGACCCTGTTCCCAGGCCACCGTCGGCTCCCCTCACGGATATCACCACCCTTCTGCCCCCGCCGGCCCGTCGCCCGTCCACGGGGATCCCGGCCACTCCCTCTGCTCCCACTACAACTCCAGTTGCCCCCCCTGTGGTTGCTGTGGGTAACGACTCCGTTTCGCCAACGCGAACGGCAACTCAATTTCGCGTGTTGGTGACCCCCAAGAGCAGCGATGACTTGAACCGATTGCGGCAGCTCATCCCCGACGCGGTGGAAACGGTTTTCAACGGGAGAACGGTGTTGCAGGCTGGCCTCTACGACAGTCGCAGCCAGGCCCAGTCGGTCTTGGATCGGCTGTTGGATGCCGGCTTTGAGGCAGTTGCCGAGATGATTTTCCGCTAGCGACCCCCCACACTGCCGGCTTGCTTCTCCATAGCGGTACGAGGGAGCTTTGATCCCAGTTCTTTGGCGGGGTGGCCAGCCATTGAGCCCAAGTCTCCTTGGTCGCTGGCAAGGGAATTGACTACAAGTGCTTGCCAAGAGCGATGACGGCTCGAACACCCCCTCTCTAGTCCAGCGGATCCAGTCGGTAGCGGCTGAGCCAGTGATCCAAATGCACTTCCTCCTCATCCAGCAGTTGGGCGTTGATCAACCCCCGTTTGAAGGCAAGACGGATGGCTCGCGCCCGCAAGCTGAAGGTGGTTCCCCACTCGTCGCTCTCAATTTGGTCGTTGCTCACCTCTAGTTTGTCGTAGAGGTTGCGCAGACGGTTGGTTACCCCTCGGCGGGACAAAAAGCGCCGTGCAGCAATGGCCTGGTCGGTGAGGCCAAGGGCAATGTCGATCAGCACTTCGTACTCGGCATCGCTGAGACCGGTGATTTTGTTTTGTGAACGGGAATCGACCCCGCGCACCTCTCGGTCGATCACGCATTGCTCATCCTGCACCACCGCTTGGATGGCGCTGACCAATTTTTCATCGGTGCAATTTTTCAAAAGGTAGCCATAGACAGTTTGCGGAGGCACGATCTTGTGCAGTTCCCGCACATAGACTTCATCGGCAAAATGCGACCAAAAAATGATGCGCGTGCTGGGGCACTCTGACCAAACCTGCCGCGCTACCTCGATCCCGGTCATCTCAGGCATGCGAATGTCCATCAACACAAAGTTGGGGTGGTGCTGACGGTAGAGTTCCAACGCCTCTCTACCATTCGAGGCTATATACACCGGGCCGAACTCAGGCAAATGTTGTGTTAGCAGGCTATGAACATGCTGACGGTAGAGAGCGTCATCTTCAGCAAGGAGGGTACTCACAGGCCTTTATCAGAGTTACCGAATACTTTCTTTTCACTTCCTAACTCTAAAGACACCCACAAGGGAAGACAAGGCACTATTGAGCAGTACTCAATGGAGCAAGGGATCCCCTCCGCCGGCTATGAGTAGCAGCTCGGAAAAAGGATTTGGCCTCGCTCTGTCCTGTGGAGGTTGCGGTTTCCCCATAGCGCTCACGCAAACGGCCAATGAACTTCTCCACCGCAGACGTCGAAAACTTTTGATAAGCAGCAGTCTATGCTGTTTCTACGGCAGAGGCCAAAAATGCCTCAATCTCAGAGCGCTGGGGCAAGCTAGGTTGGGCTCCCGCACGGGTTACGGCCAAAGCAGCGGCGGCATTGGCAAAACGCAGGGCTTCCCTCAGGGATCCCCCGGCAGCCAAACAAGCAGCTAAGGCCCCACAAAACCCATCTCCGGCAGCGGTGGTATCCACCACTTCCACAGGATGAGCTGGCCAATGGCCACTTTCTTCCCCATCTGCCCAGACCAGCCCTGCCCCTCCCAAGGTGAGGATAACGGTTGGGATCCCGTGCTTCTGGAGCTCCTGAGCGATCTTTTGGGCTTGTTCCGGCGTTTCCACAGGGGATTGGGCAAGGGCAGCCGCTTCGGTTTCGTTGAGCACCAAGTAGCGAACCTGGCGCAACAGGGATCCTGGCAATGGCACGATGGGCGCAGGGTTGAGCAAAATCGGGATCCCTTGGGCAGAGGCTTGTTCTGCTGCAGCCTGCACAGTGGGCAGGGGGATTTCCAGCTGCAGCAGGAGCAGGGCCGCTGGGGTAAAGGGAGGCAAATGCTCCGGCAGATAGCGACCATTGGCCCCAGGGCTGACCACGATTCTGTTTTGCCCGCCGGGATCCACTGTGATCAAAGCTAGGCCGCTGGGCCCTTCCAGCTCCCGCAGGTGGTGGGTATCGACGCCGTTCTGCTCCAGGTTCTCTTTCAGCAGGCGGCCAAAGCTGTCAGATCCCACTGCCCCCCACATCTCCACCTGGGCTCCTGCCCGTGCCGCTGCCACCGCTTGGTTGGCCCCCTTGCCGCCAGGGTAGGTGGCGTAGTCGGATCCCAGCACCGTTTCCCCAGGGCCGGGATGATGGGGCACCTGCACCACCAAATCCATGTTCAAGCTACCCACCACTCGGATCGGGCCTGCCATCGGGCTTGTGGGGAAATCCTGTTGGAAAAGCAGAGATCTAGAGATCTTTGGTTTGGATCCCTGGGCAGCTATTGTATCAGCCGCCGGTCTTGGCCAGGGATCCCCTTGAGCGCCCTACCACGCGGCAAGGGCTGATAGCAGTCGTGGTTTTTATTACCATCTATTTCAACTGATCGCGCTAGCGGGCCGGAGGCCTTAGCAGGAAGCAACCGGTCGTTTGTTTCATCTCAACGGTGAGATAAATGACTATGCGTTGTGGAACGGTTATCTGTAGGGATTGGTCGCCCTTCGACATATCGCCACTCTGCTGAAAACACAGGGCAAGAACCCGATTCCAAAGGTTGAGGATCCCGACTATCTTGGTGGGTGTTGACCCAGGAAGCAAGCTGATGTTGCTGACCACTACAGACGTGCTCCAAGGTAGAGAGGTTGAGCGTTACTTGGGCATTGTTACCGCCGAGGTAGTTTATGGCACCAATGTTCTACGGGACTTCCTTGCTACCCTCCGCAACATCATCGGGGGACGCACAAGAACCTATGAAGAAGTTTTCGAGAATGCCCAGAAAAAGGTTTTGGAAGAGTTGGAGCAGCGAGCCAAACGTTTGGGAGCAAATGGCATCCTAGGCGTTAGCATTCATACCAACATGAGCACGACAATGATCCTCGTTACCGCCGCCGGCACCGCCGTTAAGCTCCGCTGACGGATGCTTCTGTTGAAGGTTTCCCTTTCTCGGAAGATGATGGCAGCCTGTTCTCAGGCCAGGCTTTCCATCACCGCCTCGTCGATCTCGAAATTGGCATAGACATTCTGCACATCGTCTAGGTTGTCGAGACGCTCCATCAGGGCAAGCACTGACTTGGCCGTATCGGGATCCTCCACATGCACCTCAGTGGATGGGATCCAGCGGATGGCCGCATCTTGCACTGGGTAGCCCTCTTTTTTCAGGTAGGTGGCCACCTGCTCCAGCAAAGAGTAGTCGCAGTACACCTCTGCTCCTGTGCCTTCCACCTTGAAGTCGTCTCCTCCCGCTTCCGCCACCGCCAGCAACAGGGCTTCGGGATCCAACACCTCCTCCAGGCTGATCACCCCTTTTTGCCGGAACAGCCAGCTCACGCAGCCGGCTTCTCCCAAGCTGCCGCCGGTTTTGCTGAAGGCTTCTCGCACCTCGGCAGCCGTGCGGTTGCGGTTGTCGGTCATGGCCTCGATCAACACAGCCACCCCACCGGGGCCGTAGCCCTCGTAGCGAACTTCTTCCAGGGGGCTGTCGTCGCTCCAGTTGCCGGCTCCCTTGGCAATGGCTCGTTCAATGTTTTCGCTGGGCATCCCCGCTGCTTTGGCTTTCTCCACTGCCGCCCGCAACTGAAAATTCCCATCCGGATCTGGCAAGCCGTTGCGAGCTGCCACGATGATGGCCCGCGAGAGTTTGGTAAAGAGGCTGCCCTTTTTGGCATCTACACGGGCCTTTTGCCGTTTAATGTTGGCCCACTTGCTGTGTCCTGCCATGCCGCCACACACCAGTCAAGCAATGAATTGGAGGGATCCCTCCACTTTTGAAGCCTAGATCACCTCGGCTCAGGACTCAACCCCGCGACAACTGGGAGGGCACTGGCCTGGTCACAAATTATAGTTAGTTATTTCAAACAGCAGTGAAACGGTTCGTTATGTCGATTCCTAACTCCCTCTCCCAGAGAGAAACTGGGGGTAAGGGCAGCGGCGCGGAGCGCTTGGGGAGTATCTCAATCTGGTTTGAAATGACTATAACGAGGGATCCCTCACAACCCAGACTTAGCCACCCCATAACCCCCTCAGGGCTGGATCGGCTGCCGCTGGATCACATCCCCTTGGGGCGGAGGCGGAGGGGCTGGGGTTTCTTGAGGGGTAGGCGTTGCCTCTATGGGAGGAGTTTCCCCAGGAGGCGGGGGCAGAGGGGGCACAGCTTCTCCAGGCACAGGCCCAGGTGTAGGCGTGGGGGTTGGGGATGGAGTTAGAAAGGGCGTCACCTGTCCCAACAGCTCGGCATAGAAAATCGCATCTTGCTCTGGCCCAAAGCGCCCCACTTCCCAACGGTGACGGGGCACAAACATTGTTTGCAGCAGCACTTCCCGGCTGACAAAAGCGGGAGTACCCGAGAAGACGTAGCCATCGACAATGACTCGATTCAAATCGGGCCGAGTTTGAAACACCCGATCCACCTCCCGCAGCATCTCCGTATCCAGCCGCCCCAGCAGAGTTTCCAGGGTGTCTTCAGGGCTGATCGGTACCCGTACCGAAAAGCGATAGCCTTCGCAACGATAGTCCCCACAGATCTTGACCAGCTCGTTACGCACCCGGATTTGCGCCCCAGGATCCAAATTGCGCCCTGGCACAAGGACTTCTTCCTGAGGTTGCTGTTCGACCGGCTGAGCCCATAGCTGGAGTTGACTTGCCCATCCTGCCCAAACTAGGGATCCGAAAAACAAGCCAAATCCCCAACCTTTTAGAGGAAGGCTCCAACCCAGACTGCCCTGCTTAGAGCGGGGTGAAAAGGGGAAATCGCGATCCTGGATCGGGCTGTTCATAAGGCGTTGACCGATTCCTCAGCGATGGCTACCGCCAAATCTACCCGACATCGGCTAGGGAGGCACTAGGCAGGGAGAAAAATAGGGTATCGGCTCCGAATGGTTTCAAAATAGGGGCAGATAAATAGGGAAGCTTTGACAAACTCCCTGTCCTGGGCAGCAACGGATGTGCTGTGGCAGCGCATGGGTGTAGGATCTTAGGCTCTGGGTTCCCGCTCTGCAGGCAGGCCAGTGCTCTGCTGTGTGGGCAATGGATCCATGGATTGTTATTACCGTTGAGATCGCAAACCCAATTCTCTTCTTCTTCTCACGTCTTCTCATGACCGCGGTTGTTCCTTCACCTTTGCGCTACGCCTACTACCCCGGCTGTGTGGCCCAGGGGGCCTGTCGTGAGCTGTATGACTCCACCGACCAGATTGCGCGGCATCTGGGCATTGAACTGGTGGAGCTGGAAGCCGCTTCCTGCTGTGGTTCGGGCACCTTCAAAGAAGAATCGGAGCTGCTGGAAGATACGGTAAATGCCCGCAACCTGGCTTTGGCCGAGGCGCTGGGGTTGCCGATGCTTACCCACTGCAGCACCTGTCAAGGGGTGTTGGGCCGCGTGAATGAAAAGTTAAAAGCTGCGAAAACCGCGAGTCCAGAGTACTTTCACCAGGTGCAAGCCCTGTGCCAGAAAGGGGGCTGTGAGAGCCGTTACCAGGGCACAGGCGATGTGCGCCATTTGCTGTGGGTGCTGGCTCATGACTACGGCCTGGAGCGATTGGCCCAACAGGTCAAACGGCCCCTCTTGGGGCTGCGCTGCGCTGCCTTCTACGGGTGTTATCTGTTGCGGGCCTACGACATCTCCCGCTTTGATGTGGCGCGGGATCCCCATTTGATGGAGGATCTCTTCGAGCGTTTGGGGGCCACCCCCGTTTGGTATCGCGGGCGCACCCAGTGTTGCGGTTGGCCCATTTCCAGCTACGCCCCGCAGCAGTCTTTCTCGATGGCAGGCCGGCATCTCGTAGAGGCAATAGAGGCGGGAGCCGATTGTTTGGTTACCCCCTGTCCTCTATGTCACCTCAACTTGGACTCTCGGCAGCCGGAGGTGGAACAGGTGATCGGGCGCAAGCTGGGGATCCCGATCCTGCATTTGCCACAATTGGTGGGCCTGGCCCTGGGGATCCCGGCGGAAAACTTGGGACTGAACCGCCATGTAGTACAGGTGGAAAGAGCCCTGCAAAAAATAGGCCGCTAAATCCCACTTGATGGCTGGGGGATCCCTGGGCAAACATCAGGTCTGGGAAGGATGTGTTATTCTGCCCAGCAAGGTACCCGTCCTTGTTCAAAAACCGCAAAGATCCTCGTAAGCTTAGATCCACCTACTGATACATTTACGCTGAACACTGCTGAACATCACTGTTCAACTATGCAGCGATAGCATTCTGTTTGTT
>NZ_JANSIL010000086.1:0-9678 GCF_047462015.1 Synechococcus sp. R5-13
CAAACAGAATGCTATCGCTGCATAGTTGAACAGTGATGTTCAGCAGTGTTCAGCGTAAATGTATCAGGGCCATGAACGAACAGGAAGTGGTGCAGTGGCTGGAGCAGGCGCTGGCCAATCCCCGCCTTAGGTTACAGGCCAAAGCCCAACCGCTCCAGGAGAGTCCCAAGGCTTATGCCCTCGTCATTATGATCAACCGCCCTGCCGGCCTTGCTCTCAACTATGAGGAGTTGACGGCCTGGTTCCAGAAGGCGATTCCCACTCGCTACCCCCAAGTCAAACGGTTGGCCCTCTACAGCCGCCCCATGGGCCAGCAGGCTGCCGACTGGAAAACTCAGGTGAGGCTGGATCCGGAGCCGGCGACAGACAAGGTGGATCCCGGTCGTGTTAGCAGTGCAGAGCACTTTACCGCTACGCGACCCTCTCGCGAACCCGTCAGTGGGACGGAGTCCCCGGAGAGTCTGGATCTAAGCCGCTACTGCTTTGTCAGCGATCGCCAGTTGCTTACTGCCGACCTTCCTCAGCCGCCTGGTTTGCTCCGCCAGGCGGTTTTGGGTTTTCACGGCCTCACTTCTGGGCAAAAGCAGGAGGTTCTGCCCCTCTTGCCCACCTTGTTTCGCAATCCCAGCGCCGTCTCGACGGTGATGTTATCGGTGGAAGCGGCCTTGTGGCTGGAGCCTCTGAAAAGCCTGAATCCTCACGAGCTGCGTCTATTGAGCGTTTGGCTGAGCCGCTATTGCTTCAACCCCAGCCGCACCGTAGCGGAATTGGATCCCGCCACCTCAGGTCTCAAAATTGGGCAAACCAAGCGCAGCTACCGCGCGCCTCAGGTGGGGGTTTCGCTGATTTTGGCCAGCTTTGCCGGCAACCTGACGGCGGCCTCAGGTGTGACCCTGAGCCTGCTGTTCGGTATGGTGTTTGTGCTTTTCCTGACCGTCTTGGGCAGCTTAGAGGGGGGATTCTCTCTGGGCTCTTTCATCTTCGCCATTCTGCTCACCCTCGCCTTCAATGCCCTGATCTTCTTTTTGTCCCCTTGGCTGATGGACTGGATCCAGCACAGCCTCTATGGCACCGAGTGGGTGAGCTTGGCGGAAATCGGGCGTCGCAGCCCAGAGAGTGCGGAGGTCATTGAACGGGTCTGCCGACAGTACAAGCTGAAGCAGCCGAAGCTGGGGCTGATCCGCGACCAAAACCCCACCGCCTTCACCTATGGCAGCCTGCCGGACACGGCCCGCATCGTCGTCAGCGAAGGGTTGTTCACCTACTTGGAAGATGAAGAGGTGGCTACGGTCTATGCCCACGAGCTGGGGCATGTGATCCACTGGGATTTCGCCGTCATGACCCTGGCTTCCACGTTGGTGCAGATTCTCTACCTTCTTTACGTCTACATGCGGGATGCGCGCGACAACGGCAAAAGGGGCAGCCTCCGCTCCCTGGCCTTGGTCGCCTACTTTTTCTATGTGGCCGGCTCCTACTTGTTGCTGTATCTGTCGCGGGTGCGGGAGTACTTTGCCGACCACTTTGCCGCCGAAACCACCGGCAACCCCAATGGGCTCTCGCGGGCTTTGGTGAAAATTGCCTACGGCATTGTGCAAGAGGGAGAGCGGGAGCGGGATGAGGAAACCCGACAGCGCAGTGCTCGCCTGCTGGAAGGAACGCGGGCTTTGGGGATCTACGATGCCAAGGCGGCGGTGATGGCAGGGACGGCCTACCGGGTTGCCTCGGATCCCGGCCAGGTGGGCAGGGTATTTTTGTGGGATCTGTTTAACCCTTGGGCCTGGTGGATGGAGCTGAACTCCACCCATCCCCTCACGGGCAAACGGGTACGGGCGCTGAGCACCTATGCGGAGCAACTGGATCTGCCGGTGGAATTCGACATGACCAGCGTGGTTGCCCAGGGCAAGCAGCTCAACCGGCAACAGCTCTACGGGAACTTCCTCCTGGATGTGCTGCTGTTGAACGCCGAGTGGCTGGGGGCAATCGCGGGGGCACTGCTCGGGATCCCGGCCTTGCAGGTGGGCTTCTATGAAATGTTTGCCGGGCTGACCCTGATGGGGGTGGGCTTGGGCCTGCTGCTGAAGATGACAGTGATGTACCCCAGCTTAGAAAACCCGCCAGCGTTGACCGTGTTGAAGGCCATGAGCAATCCCTACGCCAGCCCCTTGCGCGGGTTGCCGATGCAGTTGGAGGGGCGGGTGATTGGGCGAGGGGATCCGGGCTATCGCTTCGGCTCCGATCTCAAGTTCCAGGATGAGACAGGGATGATCTTCCTGCGCTATGCTTCCCGCTTTGGGCCGCTGGGCAACTTCCTGTTTGGAGCGCGCCAGGCAGGGGGGGTAATCGGCCAAGAGGGATCCGCAGTGGGGTGGTTCCGACGGGGGGTGGCCCCTTACCTGGATCTGGCCCGCTTCCAAACCCGCCATGGCCAGCTCATCACCAGCTACCATCCCTTCTGGCAGGCTATGTGGGCTGTGCTGTTGTTAGTGGTTGCCCTGCTGGTGATGCTGTTCTAGAGGATCGCGATCCTCAGCAGCGAAGAGCTCGCCTAGGCCATTGGGATTGGCTACTTTTGCCCACCGTTAACCCGGGCGTAGTCGTCGCTGAAGCGGACAATGTCGTCTTCGCCCAAGTACTGGCCGTTTTGCACCTCGATAATCACCAGAGGGATGACGCCAGGGTTCTCCAGGCGATGCTTGGTGCAAGGGGGCACGTAGGTGGATTGGTTGGCCGTGATGAGCTTTTCTTCATCTCCGCAGGTGACCTTGGCGGTGCCGGCAACGACGATCCAGTGTTCGCTGCGATGGTAGTGCAACTGCAGGCTGAGGCGATGCTTGGGCAAAACCACGATCCGCTTGATTTTGTAGCCAGGGCCCTCTTCCAGCACTGTAAAGCTGCCCCAAGGCCGACTTTCAGCATTGCTCTCGATCAGCTTGTTGAGGGTTTCGGCAGAGAGGGAAGGCGAAGGTTTTTCCGGTGAGGCCAAATTGGCATTGGGGGTTTCTAGCATGGGATGCTCTCCTTGGGAGCCCTACCTTTAGCTTATCTCAACAACCAACTCGGGGTCTGTTTGTTTATCTTTAGACCCACCAACAGATCTGCTTCAGCTCCTGGGGATCCCCAGCCGGTTCAGGTTTGGTAGGGCAGTGGTTAAAATCCTGTGGAATCATCAGAAAGGCTCCGAGAAACCCCGTCCTTTAGGACAGGGAGGAAGAGGAGCGGCGGGCAAAGCCAGCCAAACATAGTCGTACCCTTACACCATACCCGCTAAAATGCAAGGCAGAGTGCTCCGCCCCATGGAAAAAGCCTACAGCTACCGGTTCTACCCAACACCTGACCAGGAAACCTTGCTGAGAAAAACACTGGGCTGTGTTCGCCTGGTCTACAACCGCGCATTGGCAGCCAGAACCCAAGCCTGGCAGGAGCGGCAGGAGCGCATCAGCTATGCACAAACCTCTGCCCTGCTGACCGAGTGGAAAAAACAGCCTCAACTCCAGTTCCTGAACGAAGTGAGCTGCGTTCCCCTGCAGCAGAGTCTGAGGCATCTGCAAACCGCCTTCGACAACTTCTTTGCCCGCAGAGCCAGCTATCCCAAATTCAAGAAAAAACGCGACGGTGGTAGTGCAGAGTTCACCCGGTCTGCTTTTCGGTGGAAAGATGGCCAAGTCTTCCTGGCCAAGTGCTCTGAGCCCCTGAACATCCGGTGGTCTAGGCAACTGCCCAAAGGGGTCGAGCCATCCACAGTTACCGTTCGGCTGAGTCCTGTGGGGGAGTGGCATGTCAGTCTCAGGTTTGACGACCCCCGCGACCTGACGCTTGCCCCTGCTCAACAGTCAGTTGGACTGGATGTGGGCGTTAGCAGTCTTGTTGCCCTGAGTACAGGGGAAAAGGTGGCCAACCCCAAGCATTGGAACCAGCGCTACAAGCAACTGCGTCGGGCGCAAAAGGCTCTGAGTCGGAAGCAGAAAGGCTCCAAAAACCGCTACAAGGCGCGGCTGAAGGTGGCCAAGATTCACCAAAAGATTGCCAACAGTCGCCAGGATCATCTGCACAAGCTGACCACCCGCCTGATTCGCGAAAACCAAACAATTGTGGCGGAGACGTTGGCGGTGAAGAACCTGATTCGCAACTCCAAGTTGGCCAAAGCTATCAGTGATGCCGGTTGGGGTGAGCTGTTGCGGCAGTTGGAGTACAAGGCGCGGTGGTATGGGCGCACTTTGATTTGGGTGAATCGCTGGTTTCCTAGTTCCAAGACCTGTTCAGGGTGTGGCTATACCCTGGCTCGACTGCCCTTGAAGGTACGGGAGTGGGAATGTCCTCGATGCCAGGCCAGGCACGACCGGGACATCAACGCTGCCCGCAATCTTTTGGCCGTGGGGCACACGGTGTCAGCCTGTGGAGCAGACGTAAGACCAAAGCCCTCCAGGGTGGCGGCAGTTGCGATGAAGCAGGAACCTAAGCTGTGAGGCTTAGGAATCCTCGTCCTAAGGCCTACGGGCCCGCTGACGCGACTAGGACGGGGCGGATGTCAAGAATAAAGATCTCTGCTCTGCAAAAAGGTCACTTCTCCATGCGTTCTTCCTCTTCTGCCCCTTCTTACCCGGTTCACATCCATGACCGCCAACGGGACACCCACTATCTAATCCAGGTGCCGGCGGATCAATACATTTTGGCCAGCGCCGAGGCCCAAGGGATCCAACTGCCCTTTGCCTGTCGCAACGGCGCCTGTACCACCTGTGCGGTGCGGGTACGGCGGGGATCCCTGTACCAGCCGGAAGCCATGGGCATTTCGCGGGAGCTGAAGGAGCAGGGGTATGGGCTGCTGTGCGTGGGCTATGCCCGCTCGGAGCTGTGGGTAGAAACCCAAGATGAAGATGAGGTGTACGAGCTGCAATTTGGGCGCTACTTCGGCCAGGGGCAGGTCAGGCCAGGGATCCCCATCGAGGATGAGTGATGTCTTCTTCGGCACCGGTTTCGTCTCAACAACTGTCGCCGGATCCCTTGCCCTCTCAGCCGAGGGGCTGGCTGCTGGCGGCAGCGGCGCTGATCCCGGTGAATCTGGCCCCCAGCTTGCTGTTGGCTTTGGTGGGAACGATTCAGGGTTATACCCGCTGCGGTGGCCGGATCCTGCGGGATCCTCTATTTGGACTGGCGGCTCTCCTGAGCCTGGCGGCAGTGGGAGTGGCTTTTTTGGGGGAAGATTGGCGGCTGAGCCTGCCAGGGATGTTCAACTACTGGCCTTTTTTATTGATGCTGCCGGCCTTTGCCGCTGTTCTGGCCGATCGCGTCAGCGGGACGGAGTCCTTTCGCGTCAGCGGGACGGAGTCCTTTCGCGTCAGCGGGACGGAGTCCTGTCCTGTGGGCCGTCGGCGGTTGGCCCAGGTGTTGGTGCTGGGCAGCGGGCTGATGCTGCTTTTGGGTTGGGGAGAAGTGCTGTGGGGATGGCAGGGGCACTTCTTCTGGGGGCCGGTTTGGATTACGGGGGTTGCCGGGGGAGAGCGACCGGCGGCAGCCTTCACTTCCCCCAATACGCTGGCCATCTACCTGGTGATCCACCTGTGCTTGGCAGCAGGGCTGTGGCTGGATCAGGCCGACAAAGACTGGCCGAGGGTGGTAGGGCTGGGAGCTGTGTTGGGGCTGGGATCCCTCTTGTTGCTGCTGACAGCCTCTCGCAACGGCTGGGGAGTGGGGGGGCTGGCGCTGATGATGGGGCTGGCCCTGCGGCGCTGTTGGTGGGGGATCGGGATTTTGGCCGGTCTGGGATTGGCCGGTTTGGCCGCTGCTTGGGATTGGCCGGGCTGGCGGGCCGTAGTGCCCCGATTGATTTGGAGCCGTCTGGCAGACACCTTCGATCCTCAAGCGCTCCATTTTAGTTCCACCGCCAACCGGCTGGATGCTTGGCAATTCGCCCTGCAGATGGCGCGAGAGCGGCCTTTGACGGGCTGGGGCTGGCAGAGCTTTGCCGCCCTTTATAATGCTCAGGAGCCGCCGGAGCTGCTGGGCCATTGCCACAATTTGTACCTACACCTGGCAGCCGAGGGTGGGATCCCGCTATTGCTGGGCCATCTGATCCTGTGGGGCTGGATTTTGGCGCGGGGATGGCAAGCTTGGCGGCGCTCGCAAGAAAGCGTCCTGTTGGGGATGCTGCTGGCCTTGACGGCATTTTTTGCCTCAGGGCTTTTGGACGTGGTGATGTTGGATGGCCGCATTCACCTGCTGGTAACCTTACTCTTGGGGGCAGTTTGGGGAGCCAGCCTCGAGCAGCGCTCGACAAAGGGCCAATGCAACCAAGATCTGGGATAGCTTTCCCAAGGGGGTCACGGTTGAATGCCCCACCATGGGCGTCGGCGCTGCCTGGCAATAGGGAATGACTCTTGACCTAGCAGTAAATCCAAAATCCATGGGTTCCCACCCGTAGGAAATCCTTGTGGTAAACCTGTACCGAGATGTGCTGTGGCCTCTGCTTTTTTCTGGGCTGAGAGCCGACCCGGAAGCGGTCAAGATGGGCCTGCTGCGCGCCTTGCATTGGATCGATGCCACCCAGGCCACCGGGATCCTATCGGCTCTGGAGCGACTGTTTTGCTACCGGGATCCCCGGCTAGCGGTGTCGCTGTGGGGCCTTACCTTTCCCAATCCCCTTGGATTGGCTGCGGGCTTCGACAAAGATGGCCTGGCTCTGGGCGTCTGGCCCAGCCTGGGGTTTGGTTTTGTAGAGGTGGGCACCGTCACTCCTCAGCCCCAACCGGGCAACCCCAAACCTCGCCTGTTTCAACTGCCCCAAGATCGCGCTGCCCTCAATCGCATGGGCTTTAACAATCAAGGGGCGGCGGCTCTGGCGGAACGGTTGCGTCGGCTACACCAACGTCCCATCCCCATCGGAATCAACCTGGGCAAAGCCAAAATCACCCCCCTAGAAGAAGCGGCTGCCGATTACCTGGCCAGCTTCCGGCTGCTCCAGGATCTGGGGGACTACTTTGTGGTCAACGTCAGCTCCCCCAACACGCCGGGGCTGCGATCCCTGCAGGCTGCTGAGCAACTGGAGCCCATCCTATCTGCCTTACAGCGGGAAAATCAGAAGCGAAAACCCCTCCTGGTGAAGATCGCCCCCGATCTGGACTGGCCCGACATTGACAGCATCCTGGAGCTGGCCCAAGACCATCAACTGGCCGGGATCGTGGCCACCAACACCACCCTGCGCCGCGATAACCTGAAGACCCGTTTCCTACCTGGCCACGGGATCCCCTTCGCACCAGCGGAGTCTAGGCCAATCCTTGCAGAAGCCGGCGGGATCAGCGGTGCCCCCTTGCGGGAGCGTTCCACCCAAGTCATCCGCTACATCCACCGCTCCACCCAAGGAAAATTGCCCATCATCGGAGTGGGGGGCATCTTCACCTTGGCCGACGCCTTGGAGAAACTGGAAGCGGGAGCCAGCCTGCTGCAGGTCTACACCGGCTGGGTTTACGAAGGGCCGGGGATGGTGCCGCAATTGCTCCGAGGCCTAGCCCGCTCTTCTCCCCCCAGCCCTGATGTTACACTTCCCCCAGAGAATACCCCTGTGGGTCAGATCCAGGCGTAAGATCGTTAGGGATCCCTGAGGAAGCTTGCCGGTGAACCTGCTGCAACACCTTTTCAAAACCCCCCATCCGGTTATCGGGGTGGTTCACTTGTTGCCGCTGCCTACCTCGCCCCGCTGGGGGGGGGACTTGGAATGGGTGATCGCTCAGGCAGAACAGGCGGCTACCGCCCTGGCTGCAGGAGGGGTAGACGGGATCCTTGTCGAGAACTTTTACGATGCCCCCTTTGCCAAGGATCGGGTGGACGCAGCGGTGGTCAGCGCCATGACCGTCATCGTCCAGCGGCTGAAAACCCTGGTCTCGCTGCCGGTCGGGATCAACGTCTTGCGCAACGATGGCTGCAGTGCTCTGGCAATTGCCGCCTGCGTGGGGGCGCAGTTCATCCGGGTGAATGTGCTCTGCGGGGCGATGGTGACCGACCAAGGCATCATTGAGGGGAATGCCCACCGCCTGCTGCGCTATCGCCGGGAGCTGGGGGCTAATATCAAGATTTTTGCCGATGTGCTGGTGAAACACGCTCAACCCCTAAGTCCCATCAGCCTGGATGCGGCCATCACCGACACGGTGGAGCGCGGCCTGGCCGATGCCATCATCCTTTCCGGCTGGGCCACCGGCAAGCCACCCCTGCTCGAGGAGCTGGAGCTGGCCCGCAAAGTTGCTCCTCAGGTGCCGCTGCTCATCGGCTCGGGGGCTACTGCCGAAAACATCGGCAGCCTGATCCGACGGGCAGATGGCGTGATTGTGGCCAGTTCTCTGAAGCGGTCTTCCCGTTCCGCAGGCATGCCGACAGGCTATTCGGATCCCTTTCCCATGATCGACCCGATTCGGGTGCGGCAGTTTGTGGAAGCACTGCACCTTGCGCTCCGTGAGCGGGCCTCCAACCATGCTTGTCTGGCCGCTCCCGGCTCTGGTTCCAACTAGCCGTTGGCGCTAGGATTGGGATCCGACTACAATGGGCGATTCCTCTTTAGCTATGCCATCCCTTGATCTGGAGGGCTTGGATTCTGCGTACCACCCTTCTGGTTCAGCAGAAGAAACCTTTTGGAGCTCTGTTCCGGCCCGGACTCCCCGCATTTGGGTTGTCGATGATGACCCAGTAGTCCGTCGCTATATTGTCGATGCTCTCAAAGGCTCTCAGTACTACGTGGAAAGCTGGGAAAGCGCCCGAGCAGCTTGGGATCCCTTGCAAAGCTTGGAAGAGAGCGAGTGGCCCGACATGGTGATCTGCGACTGGGTCATGCCTGAGATGTCGGGGGTAGAGTTCTGTTGCCGTCTCAAGGGATCCGCAGCAGGGCAGTTCGTCTATTTCATTTTGCTCACGTCCCGTTCTGAAGTTGAGGCTCGGGTAGAGGGGCTGGATGCGGGGGCGGATGAATTCATCACCAAGCCGGTCGATCCCGAGGAGCTGCGAGCGCGGGTGCGGGCAGGGCTGCGCCTCCAGCGGCTCACCCAAGCTTTGGCCCAGGCCAACCGGCAGTTGCGAGCCCGCAATGAGTTGTTGGAGTCTTTGTCTTTGACGGATCCCTTGACCGGGGCGCTGAACCGACGAGCTCTGGATCAGGCACTGCCCCATTTGCTCAAGCAGGTGGGAGCCCGCGGGGAAGCTCGCTACCGCTATCTCTGCCTGCTGATGATGGATGTAGATCACTTTAAGCAAATCAACGACAGCCACGGCCACTACATTGGCGACTGTGTGCTGCAGGCCATCGTCGGGCGGCTGCAAAATCAACTGCGGCCCTCCAGCTTGCTCTACCGCTATGGTGGGGAAGAATTTGTTTGCCTTACGCCCGGACTTAGCCCCTCTCGCTGTGGTCGCTACGCAGAGTCTCTGCGGCAGGCTATCGCCAAACGGCCCATTGACATCTCCCCCAAGCGCAGCCTGCCTGTTACCATCAGCATCGGTGGGGTCGTGCTCAGCGAAGACTACCGCCTGGAGCCGGAAGCTGCCTTGCAGCAGGCGGATAGCGCGCTCTACCAGGCCAAGCAGGCAGGGCGCAACCGAGTTCACATCCTCACCCCAGCCCCAAAGGTTTATCTGCCCTGATACATTTACGCTGAACACTGCTGAACATCACTGTTCAACTATGCAGCGATAGCATTCTGTTTG
>NZ_JANSIL010000087.1:0-26542 GCF_047462015.1 Synechococcus sp. R5-13
TGTGGAGACTCCTCTGGCGGGGTGGTGGGGGTGAACTCTGCCGCTAGTCATGGGTCGCTGAAGCAGGAAGGAAGCAGAAGCGCGGCAGGCACTGAACACTCTGGCAGTGTTTGTTAGCGTTTCGTAGGTCTTTCGGAGCGGATGGTACACAAACCTTGGTTCAAGCTCCTGCAACCGGATCTGGTGGTGGCCGGCACTGTCTTAAAGTTGCGGGCAGAAGACCTGTGGGCCTGGCAGGTAAAAGGCATCATCTTTGACGTAGACGGTACACTGGTGCCGAGCCGACAGGTTGAGGTGGATCCCGCTGTGGCTGCTTGGCTGGAGCAGTTGCGTCCGCACTTTCAAATTTGGCTGGTGAGCAACAACCTCAATCGCAGCCGCATCCAACAAATCGGAGAAAGCCTGAACCTGCCCTACATTCACCGCGCTGGGAAACCCTCACGGCGGGCCTTGCGGCGGGCCGTAGCCCAGATGGGCTTGCCGGTAGAAGCAGTGGCTATGGTGGGAGACCGCCTGTTGACGGATATTTTGGCGGGCAATCGACTGGGGTTGGTAACCGTGCTGGTCAACTCCCTCTTGTCCGAAGCAGTCGAAAAGAACCCTGCTACCCTCTAGGGGCTGCGCTTTTGAGAGATTTGAGAGTTGGACAACCGTAATTGTTTCAAACTGAATTGAAAAGGTTTCCAAGCACTCCCCCTTTCCTTTGCAAAGAGAGAAGACCAAAAGACAATCCTGCTGCTCGGAAGGACTTAGTCACTTCAGTTTAGGGTGAGACGCCTGGGCAGCTGAGAAAAGCCCTGTGGCCCCATGCATGTTTCATGCATGTTTTAGGTGTGGGTACAGTGTCCCAGTTTGAATCGAAATGACCAACCACAGGTTGTCAGCGCTGACAACTGCTGACCGGATGGGTAGCACATCTAAAAATCAAGACAAAAATCGAGAGAGATTTTCCAGACCTGACCCATCTGCCCCAATTTTTTGTAGAGTGACGGCAGGTGAGCCGGATCCCGCGTTGAAGCCCAGTAGGCGGCGGTGTGAGGGCGGTGTGAGATCCAAAGGTCAAGCATGCGAACCATCCCTATCGTCAAGTCCGCCATGCAACGGCTAAAGTCCATGCTGCAAAAATCCCTGCGTTCTGCTCCGACTTCCCCCCGCTCCAGATCCCTGCTGGCATCCAATGGACGGAGCCTGATCAAGCTGGGCAGCTTTCTGGCCTTGCCTTTGATATTCTCGACATTGCCCGGTTGGGCTTTAACATTGGTGGCGCGTCCAGATCTGCGCGACCTCAAACGTGCAGCCGTGGTTCGGGTGGTCAACTACAACACCCTGGTTGTTCAGCTTGAAGGAGACTTGAATTTGCGGCTGGTGCAACTGATTGGGATCGATCCCTTGCCTGACCCGATCAACCCCAACTGGACGGAGTTGCGCGGACAAACCCCTTTGGCAGTTTACAATGCCGGCCAATATTTGCAGACTGCTTTGCTGGGACGTGAGGTGTTTTTGGAGTTGGATCCTGCCCTAGCCCCTGCTCCCACCTTGCCTGCCTACGTTTGGCAAGCCAACACCCTCATCAACCAGGAAATGCTGTTTTTGGGGCATGGCCTGTTGTCGCCACAAACCGATGGCTTGAAGTACGGCCCCATTCTTACTGAAGCTGCCGATGCAGCCAAAAGACAAGGACGCGGCTATTGGACAACCTACGGCCCTCGCTAGAGACCAAGCCAAACCCAGAGCTGGAATTGCCGGCCTGTTTGTTGAGAATAATCTCAACAGCCATCTTCCGCCGGTCGGTGAGAGGTAGGTATTGTGGGCATAGCTGCTCCGAATGGCAGAGAAACAGCCCGAAGATTCTGAGCTCTCCTCTCCACTCTTGGCTGGTCACCCCCCAGAGCCGAGCTGCCGGGAAAGGGTTGAGCTGCTCTCTTGGGATTTCTCGCTTGTTTATGATGATCTCGTGTGGGTTTCCAAACGCGGGCTGCCCAGCTTTTCAGGGAAACGTAAGGGATCCCACTGTGGGGTTTGGAGTTCCCTATGGCGGATGAGTTGCCGTTTACCTTAGATCAGCTCCTCATCGTGCGGGCAATTGCCCAGCAGGGTAGTTTTCGCCGTGCTGCCGATAGCCTGTTTGTCTCCCAGCCTGCCGTCAGCTTGCAAGTGCAGAACTTGGAGCGACAGTTGGGAGTGGTGCTGTTCGACCGCAGTGGGCGCAAGGTGGAGTTGACGGATGCCGGGAAAGTGCTGCTGCAGTACAGCGAGCGCATCCTCAAGCTGTGCCGTGAGGCCGTCGAGGCCCTAGCGGATTTGCAAGAAATGGAGCGGGGGCATCTGGTTTTGGGGGCCAGCCAAACGGTGGGCACCTATGTAATGCCTTCTTTGATCGCCCAATATCACCGCCGCTATCCACAAATTTCCGTACAGCTCTTGGTGCAATCCACGCGGCGAATTGCCCAGAAATTGGTGGACGGCCAGTTGGACGTGGCCATTGTTGGCGGGGAGATCCCCTTTGAGCTGCAGCGGCACTTGAAGGTGATGGCTCTGGCGGAAGATGAATATGTGTTGGTCGGTGCTCCCGGGTGTGCCATCGACTCTCCGGCTCTTGTGGATCTGCTGGCTTTGCCCTTCATCACCTTGGATCCCCAGTCTTCCACTCGGCAAACCATCGATCGGGTGCTGAACCGCCACGGCATTAACCCGGCCCAATTGAACGTGCGGCTGGAACTCAGCTCGATTGAAGCGATCAAAAATGCTGTCCAGGCGGGTTTGGGGGTGGCCTTTCTGTCCATGGTGGCAGTGGGATCCGATGTGGAACAGGGGCGGTTCCGGAAGCTGGCGGTGGAAGGGCTACAGATACGGCGTACCCTCTGGCTGGCTTTTAACCCGGAGCGCTATCAATCGCAGGCAGCCACCCGCTTCCTCCAAGGGCTGCTGACCCGCCAAGACTGGCTGAAAACTCCCCCGCCCCATTTGCAGTTGATCGGCTAAGTTGCGATGCGTTACGGCCTTTTCCGAGTTGATGGGATCCCAGGTAGATTCCGGTGGATTGAGCAGGATCCCTGTTCAAAGAGATACGAGAGATATTTCCGTATAGGTGCATTCGCTGTAGCCAATGCTGCTCCGGAAGAAACTGCATCTGCTGAATCTGTCTGTGTCTACTGACCCCAAGCCGATGACCAGGCAAACGCTGTTGGAACGACTCCCCCTGGCCCAGCGCTTGGCGGAGTTACAGGCCCGCGTTCAAGGGATCCCGCTGCACAGGGTGGAATTGAAAGGGCTGAGCATCGCAGGGGCAGAGTCCTGTTGGGCTGCCTATCGAGAGTGGGGAAAAGGGATCCCACTGCTGTTTCTGCATGGCTTTATGGCCACTCATGCCAACTGGTGGCCGCTGATGCAAGGGTTGGGAGACGAATATCGCTGCATTGCCTTGGATTTACTGGGGTTCGGGCAGTCCGGCCAACCGGCCTTGCACTACGACATCGCTGCAGAAGTAGAGTTTGTGCGCGGATTTGTCCAAAGGCTGGGCCTAGCTGCTCCGGTTTTGGTGGGCCATTCCTTTGGGGGATGGGTGGCGGCAGCTTACGCCGTGCGGTATCCGCTGCGGGGGTTGGTTTTGTTGGCTCCTGCCGGGATCCGCGACGACAGCTTTGTGAGACGCTACAACCATTTGCGGCCCTTGCTCTGGGAAAGCGCTTGGGTGGATTGGCTGTTGCGGGCGATCGCTCCGCTGGCCCGCTGGTGGCATTGGGAAGACAAGCTGGCCCAGCTCTTGTGGTTGCGGGGATCCCTGCGTCAGCAGCCGGTCGCTCGGCAATTTCTCCGACAACGTCTGCGCCCACAAGCTGCTGTCGATACGGTTGAACGTTATCTCAACTACATTCAGGCCCCCACCCTGGTGATCGCCGCCGAACAGGACGACACCATTCCCCTCTGGCACTGCCAAACCTATGCCGAAGGGATCCCTGGGGCTCAGCTCAAGATCCTGGCCGGGGCCGGCCACGCCATCCCTGCCTTGCATGGGGAACAGGTGCTGCCCCTGATCCGGGAATTTCTCGACACAGCCCTTTCCGCACAATGCGGGCTTTGAGCTGGGGCTGTAGCGTATGGCCGAGAGAGGAATGCCGCTTGCCAGATGGCGATGCCCGATAGGCGACGGAGCGCCGCCCAAGGGGAACGCCTGACCCTAACCAGCGGGCGGTTTCTGCTAGAAACCCATCAGACGAGCAACAGCGGACAGCTCAGGGACAACGCCGGTGTGGATAGGAGCGGATCCCTGGTGGCTGGCCGTGTCCGGATCCTTAAGGCCATTGCCCGTCAGCACGCACACCACCTGTGCTCCAGCAGGCACCTGCTCTCGCCATTTCAGCAATCCTGCCACCGAGGCCGCGCTGGCCGGCTCGCAAAAGATCCCTTCTTCGGATGCCAGGAGACGATAGGCTGCCAGAATCTCCTCGTCGGTGACGCTATCCACCTGGCCGCCGCTCACCTGCACTGCCGCCTTGGCCTTCACCCAACTGGCAGGGTTGCCGATGCGAATGGCTGTGGCCACCGTCTCTGGGTGTTCCACCACCCGGTTCAACACCATGGGAGCAGCACCGGCAGCCTCGAAGCCGTAGAGACGAGGGCGACGGGTAGCCTTGCCCTGCTGGCGGTACTGGCAAAACCCCATCCAATAAGCCGTGATGTTGCCCGCGTTGCCCACCGGAATACAGAGCCAATCGGGGGCATCCCCCAAAGCATCCACCACCTCGAAGGCGGCGGTTTTCTGCCCTTCCAAGCGGAAGCGGTTGACCGAGTTCACCAGGGCCACCGGGTAGGTTTCCGCCAGCTGCCGCACCATAGCCAGCGCTTGGTCGAAGTTGCCTTGAACGGCGATGATCTCCGCCCCGTACATCAGGGTTTGGGCCAGTTTGCCTTTGGCCACGTAGCCATCGGGGATCAGCACATAGGCCCGCAGACCTCCTTTGGCCGCAAAGGCAGCAGCCGCCGCCGAGGTGTTGCCGGTGCTGGCGCAGATGATCGCCTCTGCCCCTGCCTCTTTGGCCTTGGACACGGCCATCGTCATACCCCGATCCTTGAAACTACCGGTGGGGTTGAGGCCCTCCAACTTCAGGTAAACTTGACAGTCTCGCCCCAGCCGTTGGCTCAAAGCCGGGGAAGGCACCAGAGGCGTGTTGCCCTCATGTAGCGTGACCACAGGTGTGCTGGCGCTGACGGGGAGCCATTCCCGATAGTGCTGGATCAGGCCGGGCCAAAGCCCCACTTGCGCGCGGGATCCGGCTATACGAGGGGGATGGGTGGGATTCAGGGTCGCCATGCCGCAGAGGACACCGAGGCTAATCAAAGACCGGCTTTCTCACTGTAGCTGTTCGTGGAGGGGTTCGTATCCACCTCCCGCAGCGGCGGCAGAAACATCTTCCTGATCCCCTCTCTTCAGAAGCTGGGGAGCGGAGGAGCTGCAGGTCGCAAGGCCAGAGCCTGCACCAGAGAGCGCAACTTCAGACGAATCTCGGCCAGCTCTTGCTCTGGGTTGGAGTCAGCCACAATCCCGGCACCGGCATACAAGCGGGCCCAATTCCCCCGAATTAGGGCGGAGCGGATCCCCACCACAAACTCGCCATTGCCCTGTAAGTCTACCCAGCCCAAGGGAGCGGCATAGCTGGAGCGATCAAAGGGTTCCAACCGCTCTAGCCACTGCAGCGCCGCCTGTTGGGGATACCCTCCCACCGCTGCCGTCGGGTGGAGCTGGGCCAGCAGATCGAACAGATGTACATCGGCGGGGAGCTCCGCCTCGATCAAGGTTTGCAGATGCTGGATGTTGGCCAAACGGAGCAGCCGAGGCTGAGGGGAAATGCAGGGATCCATTCCCAACCGACTCAGAGCCTCCCGGATCGAGCGCACCACCCACTGGTGTTCGCGGCGGTCTTTGGGGCTGCGGAGCAGCTCCTCGGCCAACTGGCGATCCTGGACAGGGGTGGCGCCGCGGGCGGCGGAGCCGGCTAAGGCATCGATCTGCACCCGGCCTTGCCACACGGAAAGCAAGCGCTCCGGGGTGGCCCCCAAGAAAACCTGGGGAAAGGCCCCCTCTTGGACCAGGGGGAGAGGCCTGGCCGGCAAATTCCCCCGAGCATCTGCCTCCAAGGACTTCGGCCCGCTGACGCCAGCGGCAAAGGCAAAGATGCTGCAATCGGGATGATCTTTTTCCAGGTAGGCCAGCAGGGACGGGATTGACGGCGGGACAGGCAAGTGCAGATCCACGGCTTCGGCCAGCACCACTTTCTCCAGGGATCCCGCCTGAATCACCTGCAGGGCTTTTTGGATGCGCGCCAAGAGGGGGGCTTCCTCCAAGTTCACTGGCACAGGAGCTTGCAATTCCCACGAGGGCAAGGGGGATCGAGAAAGGCGCTCCATTTGGGCAAAAAAGGCGGTGATCTGCCCGGCCAAAGCCGCTAGGTCGCTCTCGGGGTCGATTTCCAGATTGAGCCGCGCTACCGTCAGGGATCCCCAGGAGTCTGGCACCTGCAACAGTTGCCAACGTGGCAGCACCAGCGCTGCCCCCCCTTTGCTCCTGGGGCTGAAACTGAGGCGACAGAAACACAGAGGGCGTTCCTGCCGGCTGTCTGGGAATCTTCCCACTTCCGAGGGCTCCGTTCTGCCAATGCAAGCGGCATGGACGTGGGGCTGCAGCTCTTCTACAAAGCTCCGTGCCGCCCGCAAGCCCCCTTCTCCCGCGAGATCAACCTGCCGCAGGGATCCCCATCCCAACACCCGCACCCTTTCCCCGTGGGCCTTGTGGGAGAAATAACAGTAGCTCGGGAATCGGTTCGTGGGGAGAGAACCCAGCTTCTGGGCCAGCACCGCCAGCGGATCCAGCTCTGGGATGGGCTGGGACAAGCTGAGGATTTGGGGAACACCCCGCGCCCGCGCCATCTGTTGGCAGGCGGTTAGGAAGGGATCCCAGTGGCGCCGATCCCTCGCCTCGTCCGTCCAGGTAGAAGTGCGAGTCGGCGGCCATGCTCTCGGCCACTCCAGGCACTCAAGCGTACCGTGGGCATTCCAAGGGGAAAGAGAAGAGGTCATGCGCAAGAAAAAGAAGACGATCCCACCTTGGCCGAAAACAGGACACCCGTCGATGGAGACCGGCAGAAGATGACTTTAGGATAAGAGATTAGGAGAAGGGCCGGCAGCCTGAGCTTCTGGGGGCCAGATCTGAGGAGCTTCTTCACGGACTGCAAAGTTTCTTAGCATCCTGGGGGATGCTTTCTCAGGCGCTCTACCCTACAGAGCAGATGGTTGTAGACAGATCCGGAGACGGGCCCCAGAGCAGGCTTGCTCCCCAAGGAGAATTCGCATGCATCCAGATGTCAGCCAAGTGCAGCCAGCAGCAGAGGCCGCATGGAGCAACCGCTCTCGCCGGCAATTGTGGATGGCTGCCCTTAAGCCCCCCATGTACAGCGTGGCGATCATGCCCATCTGGGTGGGATCCGCCATTGCCTACGCCCAGTCAGGGGTACTGGATTTGGGGGTTTTGGGGGTGTTTTGGGGAGCTGCCATCTGCATCTTGGCCTGGGTCAACCTCAGCAACGACGTGTTCGATGCCCAGACAGGGGTGGACAAAAACAAACTCCACTCCCTGGTTAACCTGACGGGCAAGCCGGGGCGGGTGTTTTGGGTGGGGAATGCCTTTTTGGCTCTGGGGCTGCTGGGGATCCTGTGGCTGAGCTGGCGGCAATCGGATCCCACGGTGCTGCTGTTGGTGCTGGTGGCCTGTGGGCTGGGCTATGCCTACCAAGGGCCGCCCCTGCGCCTGGGCTATCAGGGCCTGGGCGAGATCCTCTGCTTTTTCAGCTTTGGGCCGCTGGCGGTCTCGGCTGCCCACTACAGCCAAAGCCAGACTTGGTCGCTGCCGGGGTTAGCGGCCTCACTGGTGGTGGGAATGGCGACCAGCTTGATTTTGTTTTGTTCCCATTTCCATCAAGTGCAGGATGACCTAGCCTGCGGCAAGCGCTCGCCGGTGGCCCGCCTGGGGACTTTGCGCTCGGCCCGCCTCATCCCCTGGCTCTGCAGCAGCCTTTTTGCCTTGATGCTGCTGTTTGTGGGGCTGGGGATCTTTCCAGCTTGGACCCTGCTGAGTTTGGCCGGGATCCCGTTTGCAGTGCGGCTTTCCCGCCTGCTGGGTACCTATCACGATCAGCCGCAGCGGATTAGCCACTCCAAGTTCATCGCCGTCAGTCTCCATTTTTGGCTGGGGCTGTTTCTGGGGCTAGGGTTCATCCTCAGCCGCTATGGCTGAAGGCTGAAAAGTCGGCTTAAGGCTAGGTGTGCGCGGGATCCCTCCGGTGCAGCCGGCAAAATGGGATAAGCTACAGCCTAGAGTGCTAGCTCAGAGCGTTGGCTCCAAGGGGAGTGGTCAGTTCGGGTCGAGGTGAGGCGGCAGCGAAAACAGGATGCGGCGATTCTTCAATTCCAACCTGGGAGTGGCGCTGTTGGGGAGCAGCATCTTGGCTGCTTTGGTGGGCTGGGCCTTGTCGATCGACATCGAGGAAGTGAAGGTGGAGTCTCCTTCCCCCGATCAGCCCCTCTCGGTCAGCCGCAGGGTAGACATCTTGGGTCGTCGGGGAGGCCATCAGCGTTGGCGGTTGATTGCCGAGCAGGTGGATCTGGCAGCTGGGCAACAGGTATTTGAACAGGGGGCACACGGCTACTTCTACGGAGAAGGTGCCGACCGGCAAAAAGGGGTGCCGGATCCCTTTTTTGATAGCAGCGAGCAGATGACTTGGCGGGCCAAGCGAGCCCGCTACAATGCCACCGCCGATGAGCTGTATTTGGATGAGGAGGTGGAGGTGAGGAGCGGCGACGGCAGCCTGCTCTTGACCAGCGCCTTGAGAGTCACCCCTGAAGAGCGCATCGAGGTGCCGGCGGAGTTCACCCTCAAAGGCCGGGAAATGGTGCTGCAGGGCCGCTCCGGTTCGTTTAACTTTCAGTTTGCCCTTCTCAGGGCCGAGCAGGGCAAGCTGATAGTGTTGCCCCCAAACGGCTCGGCACCCACCTCCACCACCATCACCGCTGACCAGATCACCTACGACCGCACCAACCAGGTGGCCGAGGGGAAAGGGAACCTGCGCATTCGCGAACGTGGCATCGAAATTCGCGCTCCCCAGGGCACCTACCTGCGCCAGCAGGCCCAAAGCATTCTCTCCGGCGGTGTGGTGTTGCAAGAGGTGGCCGGCGACAGCAGCCGGGATCCCTTATTGGCCGATCTGCGCTTGGCCCAGGCCTCTCCCGGCCCGGAGGCGACCCCAGACCAACAGGATCAAGAAGTCACCATCATTGCCGACCGCCTCACGTACGACCGCAACACACAAATTGCCCAAGGGGAAGGCAACCTGGAGATCCGCCAGGGGGAAACCATCATCCAGGCGGCCCAGGGCACCTACCGCCGCCGCGAATCCCAAAGTCTGTTGACGGGAGGAGTTACCCTGGAAGAACCCGGACGGGTGCTCACCTCCGCCCGCCTGGAGGGCAACCACCGCGACAAGATCTTCCTCTTTGAAGACAACGTCCTCTACCGGCAGATGGCTACCTCCACTCCGGCGCCCAGCGAGGGATCCCTGACAGAGGAGCTGCGCCAAGCCGAAACCGAGGTGCGGGCTGCCCGCCTGGTTTACAACTCCCGCACCGGCACTTCCGAGTTTAGCGATGCCGTCGAGTTCATCCAGCGGGGACGTAGGGCCAAGGCCAACCAGGCCACCATCACCCCTGAAAAGGTGGAGCTGCGGGGAGAGGTGGTGATCGAGCAGATCGAGGGGGAGTGGCTGGCGCGGCGGCTACAAAACCTGGAGACCCAGGCCGATGTGGATCAGCCGACGGTGATCTACGCCGACCGGGTGGAGATCGACCAAGCCAGCGGCGATGCCCGCTTCTTTGGCAATGTGGTTATTGTGCAGGCCAACCGCGCCATCGAAGGGGATCGCGCCGATTACTTCGACCGAGAACAAATTTTCAAAATCAGCGCCGAACAGGCTCCTGTGGTGCTCTGCGATCGGGGAGAGGTCGGCCGCCTTCCCGGGGAGAGCACCCAAGCTCTGCCGGGCCGCAACGCGCTGGATCAGATGTGCCGGGGCGCCAATCGCCTCAGTGGCAAGCTGGTTACCCTGAACATAAAACAAGATGAATACACCGTCGAAGGGGACGGGCAACAGCAGGGCATGTTTCAGTTTCGCATCACCGACGCCCTCTGATGGGATCCCCCCTCGGGGAGCCATCTGTGGTTTTTGATCGTCCAGGTTTGGCTGAGGTTGTGATCCGAGGTGATGTCATGACGGCTCCACTCGCCGAGGGCAAACTGCGCAGAACCCCTGCTCAAGCGGGCAGCTTTTGGGGATCCCTGAGATTGGGGGCTGCCTTTTTGGAGTTTTATCTCTTCAAAGAGATGATTCGCCCCTTCTTTCTGGGAGTGGCCGGGGGGACGGTGCTGATGCTGGGCAACCAGCTGTTTATCTACACCGATCTGCTGGTGAAAAAGGGCGCCCCTCCCCTGACCATTTTGCACATTCTCCTCCTCAATTTGCCCGCCATTTTGGTGGTCACCTTTCCCATTGCCGGCCTCTTTGCCACCTTGCTCACCCTGGGCAAAATGGGAGCCGACAGCGAGATCACCGCCCTGCGTGCTGCTGGGATCCCCTATCGCAAAGTGTTTATCCCCGTGCTCTGTATTGGCCTGCTGATCAGCGGCTTGGCGCTGTTGACCAATGAAGTGATTGTGCCGGAAACCAACCAAAAGGTGAAAATCCTGAACAAGAACCTCATCTTGGCTCAAGATGCTCTTTTGTTTAATCCAGAAGAGATCGTGCGGGTGGATGATGATCTCTGGTTTCATGTCGGATCGATTGACCCGAAGACCGGCTTGATGCAGGATTTGTTGATCCTGGACCGCAAAGCTGAGACCGGCCACCTGCGCTATCCGCAGGTGATCTCCGCTCAAACCGCGCAGCAGGTGGGCCAATCGTGGCAACTGCGAGATGTGGTGATCCGCCGTTATGACGAGCAGGGGCGCACCTACTATGAAGGCCAGGTGGAAGAAATGCAGCTCAACATCGTCAACAAACTGGTGGGCCTGGTGTATGCGGAAAAGGTGCCCCAAGAGCAACGGGCGGGGGAGCTGTGGGAGCAGTGCCAGCGATATCGAGCGGAGCAACGCCCTTCTGCCGATGTGGCTCGCTGCCTGACGGAATACCACCTCAAGTTCGCCATTCCTTTGGCCAGCTTTTTCGCCATCTTGGTGGCTGCCCCCTTGGGCCTGCAAACGGTGCGGCAAACGGGGCGCTACGGCGGCGTGGCGCTAGCGATTGTTCTGGTGTTTATTTACTATGTACTGATGAGCCTGGGACGAGCGATGGGTCGAGTGGAGCATATCGATCCCTGGCTGGCTGCCTGGTTGCCGAATATGATTTTCGGTGGGGTGGGCTTCTCTTTACTGTGGCGGTTTTTACGGTGAAATCCTGCAACTTCCCCCCTGACTTCAGCCCTTGGGCAAAGTGGTTGGCTCTTTGCTGGGGCGGCTCCCTGTGGTTGGGGACGGGGGAGGCCGTCTTCGCCCAGTTGGACCCCCTGCCCACTGTTGGCGTCGGCGGGACGGAGTTCTCTCTGGAGGGCTACCAGCGCTTTCGGTCAGCGCAAACACTTGCTCAGCGCCTGCAACTGGCCCGCCGGGCTTCCAGCCCAGAACCGATGGCTGCCGCCGATGAGGAGCCCATCACCTTGGCCGAGGCGCAATCTTCTCTGCCTGCTACAGCCTTGACTGCGGCAACCCCACCCCCTACGGCCCCGGTTTCAGACTTTGGATCCCCTCCCCTTGCCAACTCTCCTGAAAAGCCCCTCACGCCAGAAGAGCTGAACCGACAGCGGCTGCAACGGCTGTTGGCCGAAGGGGCAGCAGCCCATGCTCGGCGACAGGCGCAGCAAGCCCAAGCAACACCGGCTCCCCAGCCCGCTTCACCGGCGACGCCCACTGCAGCAGTTCCCACCCTGAACTCCCTTCGGCTTTCCCAGCCCATGACTTCTCAGGCTGAAGCCCTGCAGGTGGAAGAGCAACCCTGGCTGCGCCCCACCAAGGACTCCGTCCCGCTAACGCGATCGGAATCCAATGGCGAAAACCGGGCTACGGCCCAACTGCAAGGTGGAGCCGGTTCAGAGGCAAGGTTAAATCGGATCCCAGCTTCCCCCAAGACCATTCCTCCCCTGATCTCCCAAGCCGGTGGGAGCTTGGATTTGGGCGGTGTTGTGTTGGCAGATGCCGCCCCTGCGTCGGGGCTGACGGGATCCCCCATGGCCACTCAAAGGGGCAGGGAAGCCTTTGTCCCCACTGCGGGCTCACCCCTGGCTCCTCAACTGCTGGAGCAGTTCCCCCTTTTGCGGGATCTGGGCACCGGGGCAGATGCCGTCTCGGCGACAGGGAACGTTAGCCAGGGATCCCAAATCCGCCAGCAGCTCTCGGCCACCGCGCAGCGGCAAATTCCCCTTGACCCGGATCAAATCAACGTGAGTGGGGATGTGCTCAGCTACATCGCCGAACAAGACCTGGGCATTGCCGAGGGGAACGCCTTGATCCAACTGGCCGACGGCACCCGCATCACCGGCGACCGGCTGCTGTTTTATCGGCGGGAGCGACGCCTGCGCAGCGAGGGCCCTTTTCGCATGGAGCAGCCCCCTGGCCCCCAAGGGCGCGGGATCCGGCAAATCGAAGGGCGAAATTTGGATCTGGATATCCCCGGTCGCACCGCCCAATTTGAGAGCTCGCTGGTCATTCTGCCGGGGGAGGAGCCGGGCACCAAGGTTTTTGTGCGCAGCCAAGAGACCACCGCCATTTTGGGGGATCAGATCTTTTTCGAGAAAGCCACCGTCACCACCTCGCCAGAGCCACCCATCACCCACTACGTGCAAGGGGATCGGGTGGAGGTGTTTCCCGATGACCGGGTGATCGTCTACGACGCCCGCGTGTTTGCCGGCGGCGAACTCACAGAAGCAGGGGATCTGCGGGCAGGCCTGCAGATTGCCTATTTCCCCCTGTTCATCTACAGCCTGCGGGATCACCAGTGGGTGCTGCCGGGGCGCAGCGAGACAGAGGGGGTGTTTGTCAAATCCAGTTGGGCCTACCGCTTCGACGAATACAACTTCGGCGGCCTGCGGCTGGATGCCATCCAGAAAAAAGGGGTGGGCATTGGTTTCTTGCATGACTACATCCTGCCCATCCCGGATAGCGTCAACTACGGGCGAGCCCAGTTTTACTTGGTTACCGAAGCCGACCAACAGCGCTTCTCCAGCCGTTTCCGCATCGACCACAACTTCGACTTCTACGCTGCCAACCTCTTTGGGCAGGAAGGCCAACTGCGGGGGCAGCTCAACCTCAACCTGGACAACACCTACCGTCCTGCCGGCGGACGCAACGACAACGCCGATCTCCGCCTCAACGCCACCTTTCAGGGGGATCTCTCCACCACCACCCTCAACATCAGCCGCACCGGATCCCAGGAGCGGGGCATCTACAGCTTCCCCCTCACCCTCAGCCACACTCAGCGCTACGGGGGCGTGCATTGGCTGCAATCGGATCTGCGCTTGGACTACAACCAGCGGGTGAGCGTCAAAGATGGCCCCGACTTTGCCGATGCGCGGTTGACGCTGGGCACTCAACTGACCCCACCCGGTTGGGGAGGTACCTATCGCCTGGCCTACCGTGCCTACAGCAGTTCCAATGGCGACAACGAGCCGCGTCGCAACTTCGAGCTGGCCTTTAACCCCGACCTCGTTCGCATCACGCCCGATATTGCTCTCAGCAGCGCCCTCACCCTAACTCAAGAGCAACAGCCGGATCAGGAGGTGGGGGCAGGTCTCCACTTTTTCAATCGCTACGAGCTGCGCTCCAGCCTTCAGTTCAACGATATTCAACCGGCTCCCTGGATCACCTTCATGCCGGGTTCTATCGATTACACCCAAGTTCTCTACTCCACTCCCGACCAGGAGTCTACTGTCAGCCTCAACCCTCGCCTCAGTCTCAGACCTGCCGACTGGAATACCATCGACCTGCGCTACAGCCGCACCTTCTACGGCAACAATTCTGTGCCCTTCCAAACCCTCTCCACCAGCCCTAAAGATGTGGATCGCATCAATGCCAACATCAGCTTCTTTACGCCCCGCGATCTTCTGCCCAATGTCCCCCCAGGCTACATTGCCTTTGAAGATGACCTGCCCGGCGAGCTGCCGATAGCCCTGACCTTCCCCGACGATACCCCGGAGGATTTGGCAGCGATTGCCTCCCGCAACTTGCAGGAGCTGCAGGCAGAGGTGAAAAACCTGGTGCGCCTGGACACCAGCCTTGGCTACGACTTCATCACCCAGAAGTGGGATACCCTCAACGCCAACTTCACCTGGAGCACCGCCCCTGATCTGTTCAACATTCAGTTGCAGACGGCCTACGACCTGAACCAGGGACAGCTCCAACCCGTTCGTCTGGAATATCGGGGACGCAGCAGCACCACATTTAACCGGGATCAACGCTCTGGCCTGGATGTGTATGAGCCGGGGATCAGCTATGCGCTGCAGGCGGTTTACGATCCCCGGTTGGGCCAGATCTCTACCTATGGTCTGGAGCTGGATGCCACCCTCGGCACGCGATGGCAAAATCACTGGCGGCTGCGCTTGGGCCTGACGGAAGAAGGGATCCGCCGGGTGGAAGTTCGCCGTGACCTGCGGGATTTTGAGCTGCGCTTTGCCTACGATCCGGTAGCCGAGTCGCTGCGCCTGGAAGGGATTCTGGTGGCCTTTCCCAGTCGCCCGGTGGGCCTCACCCAAGAGCGGGGAGATTTTCAACTGACCTCTCCCATCACCTCCCCTATCGGCACCTTTTTGCTCCGCGACGCCGACGCGACCGACTGGGATGGCCTCAGGCCCTGATCCCCGCTTCCCTGGGAAGGCTCCCTGTCCACTGTTGCGACGGGCTAGGTGATGACGTCTGGCTGCTGCCGACCGGTGCGGGCGCGAATCTGGGCAAGGTGATCGGCCAGTTGAATCTGTTCGGCCAAGGCCACTTGGGGATCCAGGCCATGCCGGGCGGGATCCAGCTCCAATCGCTCCAGGTACACCCGCAGGGTGGCTCCGTGGGTGCCGGTTCCAGAAAGCCGGTAGATGATGCGGGATCCATCCTCAAAGCCAATGCGGATCCCTTGGTGGCTGGTGGTGCTGCCGTCTACGGGATCGGTGTAGCTGAAGTCGTCAGCGTAGGCCACCAGCTGGGATCCCAGGCGCTGGCCCACCCACCCGGGCAGGGAGCGTCGCAAGTCTGCCATCAGCGCCTCGGCCACCTCCACCGGCAGTCCCTCGTAGTCGTGACGGGAGTAGACGTTGCGCCCATAGGTGCGCCAGTGCTCTTCCACGATCTGCCGCACCGGCTGCCGTCGAACGGCCAAAATGTTCAGCCAAAACAGGACGGCCCAGAGCCCGTCTTTTTCCCGGATGTGGTGAGATCCGGTGCCGAAGCTCTCTTCCCCGCAGAGGGTGACCTTGCCGGCATCCAGCAGGTTGCCGAAGAATTTCCAGCCGGTGGGGGTCTCGTAGCAAGGGATCCCCAACTTGGCCGCCACCCGATCCGCTGCCTGGCTGGTGGGCATGGAGCGGGCAATTCCCGCCAGACCTTCTCGGTAGCCGGGTACCCGGTGGGCATTGGCGGCCAAGACTGCCAAGCTGTCGCTGGGGGTCACGTAAAATTGGCGGCCCAGGATCAGGTTGCGATCCCCATCCCCATCGGAAGCGGCCCCAAAGTCCGGCCCATCTTCCCGAAACAACAGTTCCACCAACGAGCGGGCATGCACCAGGTTAGGATCCGGGTGTCCGCCGCCAAAATCCGGCAGGGGCTGCCCGTTGAGCACACTGCCCTCTGGCGCTCCCAGGGATCCCTGCAAAATGGCGTGGGCATAGGGGCCGGTGACGGCGTGCATGGCGTCGAAGGCAATGCGGATCCCGGAAGCCAGGTAGTCGCGGATGGCCTCGAAATCGAACAGGCGCTGCATCAGGCCCAAGTAATCGGCCACCGGGTCGATGACGGACACCGTGAGGGACCCCAGCCGTTGCTCGCCCAAGCGATCCAGATCGACATCGGGAGCTTCCAGGATGCGGTACTCCCGGATCTGCTGGGTGCGGGCGTAAATGGCCTCGGTCACCTTCTCCGGGGCAGGGCCACCGTTGCCGATGTTGTACTTGATGCCGAAATCCCCCTGGGGGCCGCCGGGGTTGTGGCTGGCAGAGAAGATGATCCCCCCGTAGGCGCCGTACTTGCGGATGAGACAGGAAACCGCCGGCGTGGAGAGGATCCCTCCTTGGCCCACCAGGACTCGCCCGATGCCGTTGGCCGCTGCCATCTTGAGCAGGATCTGAATGGCCTCGCGGTTGTAGTAGCGGCCATCTCCCCCCACCACCAGGGTTTGGCCGGCGGATCCCTCTAGGACATCAAAAATGGATTGGACGAAGTTTTCCAGGTAGTGGGGCTGCTGAAACACCGATACCGGCTTGCGCAGGCCAGAGGTGCCGGGTCTCTGGCCAGGGAAGGGCGTCGTGGGAACGATGCGCAGGCTCATAGTCTGCCGGAAAAGCTGCTTGCTCCTCTACTATCTCATCGTTGGGCCTCTCGTTTGTGCTGAGCAGAGTTCTTTCCCCTCCACCCATTTGTGGATGGGTTGAATGGATGCATCGATCTCCGCTGGTAGCCCTCCATCCTCAATCCCCTGGCTTAACCACCCACTCCACCGGGGTTTTGCTCGGATCCGGCAATTTCAACGAGAACAGCCCCGCCGCCAAGATCAAGAGGGTGGAAAACCAAAGACAGCCCTCCAATCCGTAGAACTGGAAGAGGATCCCAGAAGTTACCGTCCCCAACAGCCGCCCGCCGGAATTAGCCATGTAATAAAAGCCCACATTGAGGGCTACGTCGTCGTCTTCCGTGTAGGCCAGCACCAGGTAGGAATGCACTGCCGAATTGAAGGCAAAGACGATCCCGAACAGGATCAAGCCGCCGGTGATCACCAGCTCCGGTGCCAGCCCGGCCATGAAGGCTGTGGCAATGATCGCCGGCACCGCCGTCAGCACGAAGGTCCAAATCTGGATGGTGCGGGCCTTGGGAGCACGGCCAGGGCGACCCCCACCCAGCAGTTGCGGCGCTACAAACTGAATGAACCCATAGCCAATCACCCAGATGGCCATGTAACTGCCCACCTGCATAAAAGTCCAGCCCAGCTCGTCGTAGAGAAACACCGGCAGGGCCACCACAAACCACACATCCCGCGACCCAAACAGGAAAAAGCGAGCTGCCGAGAGGATGTTGATCTCTCTGCTCTTGGAAAACAGCCGCTTGAAGGGGATCTTGGCCTTGATTTTGCCCATGTCTGCCGGCAGCAGCGCCCCCGAACAGAAGATCAAAGCCAACGCCCCCGCCTGGACAAAGTTGGCCATGCGGAAGCCCATGGGATCCCCGTAGATTTCGGTGAAGATCTGCAGCAGGGCCGCTCCCACAAAGAACCCCACCCCCTTGAGGGCGTTTTTGGATCCGGTGAGCATAGCCACCCAACGAAACAGGCGGGATTCCGCTTCTTTGGGCACCACCAGGCGGATGGCGCTTTTGGAGCTCATCTTGGTGAGGTCTTTGGCGATCCCGGCCAGAGCTTGGGCCGTCATCACGTAGGCCACCTGGCCCCAGACCGGCCACTGCAGGTTGATCACCCCCAGCATCACCAGGCCAAAGATCTGAATGGCAATGCCGCCGTAGAGGGTCAGCCGCAGGCCAAAGAGGGATCCAATCCAGCCGCCCAGGAAGTTGGTGATCACCCCGAAGATCTCGTAGAAGAGGAACAGCATGGCAATCTGAATCGGGGTGAAGCCCAACTTGTGGAAGTGGAGCAGCACCAACATGCGGATGGCGCCGTCGGTGATGGTGAACCCCCAATAGGCCGCTGTAACCAGGGCGTAGTTGCGAACCGCAGAGGCTTGAGCCGTCGAAACAGAAGTCATGGGCAGGTCTCCAAAGGACTTACAGACTAAGGGCCACCTTGCGGGCCAATTCCGCCATGCGGTTGGCGTAGCCCCATTCGTTGTCGTACCAGGCCAGGATCTTCACCTGGGCGCCATCCACCACCATCGTCGAGGGCGCATCCACAATGCTGGAACGGGGATCCCCTTTGAAATCCACCGAGACCAGGGGCAGCTCCTCGTAGCCGAGGATCCCCTTGAGTTCGCCCTCGGCTGCAGTTTTTAAGAGGTGATTGACTTCTTCCACAGTGGTAGGCCGCCTGACCTCAAACACGGCATCGGTCAGGGAAGCGTTCAAGAGAGGAACACGCACCGCAATGCCGTTTAATTTGCCGTTGAGTTCGGGGTAAATCAGCCCAATGGCCGTGGCCGAGCCGGTGGTGGTGGGCACCAAAGACAGCAGAGCGGAGCGGGCCCGCCGCAGGTCTTTGTGGGGAGCATCCACCATGGTTTGGGTATTGGTGACGTCATGGATGGTGGTGATCACCCCGTGAACAATGCCGATCCCCTCGTGGATGACCTTCACCAAAGGAGCCAGGCAGTTGGTGGTGCAGGAAGCCGCCGTGAGCAAATGGTGCCGGGCCGGGTCGTACAGGTGATCGTTGACGCCCATAACAATGTTGAGGGCCTCTTCGTCCTTGACAGGGGCAGCCACAATCACCTTGCGCACCCCCGCTTTGAAGTAGGCATCCAGCTCCGCTGCCTTGACAAATTTGCCCGAGCATTCCAGCACTAGCTCGATCCCCAACTCTGCCCAGGGCACTTCACCGGGGGATTTGTGTTCGCTGAAGGTGAGGGTTTTCTCTTGGATGCGCAGCCGGTTATCGGATCCCTCAATGTCGATAGCCCAGCGGCCCTGCACCGAGTCAAACTTCAACAGGTGGGCCGCCGTCGCAGCTCCCCCTTTGATCTCGTTGATGTGGGCGAATTCCAGCTCTTCCCAGCCCCAAGCAGCCCGCAACACCAGCCGTCCGATGCGGCCAAAACCGTTGATGCCCACCCGCACTGCCATAGCATTGACCCTAGACTTGTCCAGAAGGGATCCCGCTCTCTCAGGGCAAATCCCGCCTCAACTTTATCAGAACGCCCTAGTCGTTTCAAGACAAGTTGATGGGTAGGGTCAGGAGAGACTGGCCGATGGGGGTCGGTTCACGGTTGGCCTCGGGAAATGTTGCCGAATGTCCTGAAATCCAAAAGGGATCCGCTGAGGCAGCCCCAATCGACAACAGGGCCTATCCTGTAGCCGATTTGCAGTCCAGATCCACACCTCTGGGCAACAATTCGCCCAACCCGGCAACCGGTGGCCTAAGCTGGGAAAAGTTGTGCTTTTCTGGATGTGCCCCCGCCGCCTCAGCCTTCTGTGCAGGATGACTTTCCTCCCTTACCCCCCCCACCTCCCCGTTCTCCGGCTTTGAGGGTGGTGGAAACGGCTTTTTTGGCCAGTACCGCGGCCTTGATCTGGATCCTGAGCTACACGCCGCTGGCCCCCTTTATACGTCTGTTTTTCCCCATTCCGGTGGCGCTGGCGGTGATGCGCTGGGATCCCCGCACAGGGGCAATGGCCCTGGTGGTCTCCGGCCTGTTGCTGACGGTGCTGATGGGGCCCACGCGCAGCATTCTCTATGTCATTCCCTATGGCCTGCTGGGCTACTGGTGTGCCCGCCTGTGGCAGCGGCGGCTTTCCTGGTACATCTCGGTGGTGAGCGGGGCTGTGCTCAGCGCCCTGGGCTTGATCTTCCAGTTGGTGCTCTCTTCCCTGCTGGTGGGGGAAAACCTCTGGATCTACGTAACCATTCAACTTACCGGCCTAACCAACTGGCTCCTAGATGTGTCCCTCAGCCGATGGGGCGTCTACTGGGTGGCAGAACCCTGGATGGTTCAGGTGGTGGTGGTGGGATTTATTGCCTTCAATTCCCTCATCTACGTATTCACGGTGCATTTGGTGGCCGCCCTGGTGATGGAGCACTTTCGTTGCCCGCTGCCACCCCCGCCGAAGTGGGTACAGTTTTTGCTGGATTAGCAGCCCCTGTGAGTTGTACAAGAGCAGAGCAAGCTGCTCTACAAATGAGTTCTTGACAAATCTTGACAAATGAGTTCTTGGCAAAAGTCCCACCCTATTGCCATGCAACGCTACAGGAATGCAAGAACTGGAAGGTTCTCTGCTAGGATCGCGGTAGCGGGACGGAGTCCCCTTGGGATCCCGGTGGCAACAAGATATCAAGATTTAAGACTGCGATTATGGCTTCCCGCAAGAATCAACTGGCTATTGACAATGACGAGCTGATGCGTCGGGTAGAGGCTCTGATCAACGCTTCCAAAAATCGCTATCGCATCACGGTACAGGTGGCCAACCGCGCCAAGCGCCGCCGCTACGAGGATCCGGATGATATAGAAGATGGCTGGATGAAGCCAATCCGCCGCGCTGTCATCGAAATGTCGGATGAACTGACTGAGCCGGAAATCATCGGCGATGAGTAGTCACTAGACTTGCGGCCTGCTGGCGCGACTGCCCTGTTGAAACTGCTAGCCGGCTGAGCGGCTAAGGGTAGAAGCTTTCGGCAGCCGCCTATTTTGTCAATTTGTCAAGTCGTTTGCAACGGGATCCCTTTCCCGCAGGCGAGCCTCGAGCCGCGATTCCATCAGGTGCAGCAAGCGGTGGGTCTCCTCTGGGCTGAGACCCTGGATGCGCATCTCCAAGGGGCTGTGGAACCAGAGGGTCTGCTGTGGGAAAGGAATCTGGATCCCTGCTTGATCGAAGGCGTGTTTGAGGCGACGGCGGTATTCCCGCGCCACCCTCCACTGCTGCAGAGGCTGCACCTTGATCCAAATGCGCAGCGTGATCCCCCGCTCCCCCAGATCATCGACACCGTGCATTTCGGGGGGCTCGAGAATTTGTTCCCGCCAAGCCGGCTCCCGGTACATCTGCAGAGCCACCTGCTCGGTGATGCGTATCGCCTGTTCCAGATCGTTTTCATAGGCGATCACAATCCCCAGATCCACCCGTGACCAGCCGTTGGAGAGGTTCTCCACCACCCGGATGGCACTGTTGGGGATAGAGATCAAGCTGCCTTCGGTGTTGCGCAACTGGGTTAGCCGCAGATCCATGTGTTCCACAAGGCCGCCCCGCCCGTCCACCACGATCACATCCCCTTCGGCAAATTGATCTTCGATCAAAATCAACAGCCCATTGATCACGTCCTTAATCAGATCCTGAGCAGCCAAGGAAATCCCCAGCCCAATAAAGCCTAGGCTGGCCACTAAGGGGCCAATATTGACCCCCACCGAGGCCAGTCCGGCCAGGGATCCAAGCAAAACCAGGGTAGTGGCTGCAGCTCCTTTAGAGACGCTGGCAAAGGTGCTGAGGCGTTTGCTGAGGCGATAGGTGGGGGCATTTTGCCACTGTTCTTGGCGCAGGGCAGCAAAGAGGTTATCGAGTACCAGTCCACTCAGCCAGACACTGCCATAGGTGGCCAGACCCACCCCTACCAACCGCAACAGAGGGCCGCGCAGGGAAACCAGGAAAAACCTTTGCAGGGGTCGCGTTTGCGGGAAAAGGCCCAAGCTCACCCCAACTCCGCCCACCCACAGGCTAATTTGCACCAGGCGTAGCAGGCGAATTTGCAGCTCCAAGTAGGATTCCTGCCGTTTGCGTCCGGCCTGTTGTTCGACTAAGACGGGATCCACACCCGACTGCTCTTCCCCCGCTAGGCGCTCCTGAATCTCTGCTTGGATGGCCTGGTATTCCGTCTGCAGGGCATCGCGTTTTTGCTGCAGCCGTCGCCGTTTTCGCTGGCAGAGCTGGCTCAGGCTCCCTACCACAGCCAGGATGCCGAGGGCAATCACCGCTTGGCGGCGCAAAAATTGAGGCTGCCGCTCCCGTTGCGAAGTGCGCAGCGCTTCCTCAACAATGCCGGCTACCTGCTCAGCCCAGTCCATGGGTTGGGCGCCCTGGAATTGAGCATCGAGGGAGGTGATGGTCAGCAAATGTCGCCCATTCACCCGGATAACAGGCTGGTTGGTCTGGCCGTCCAGGGTGACTTCAACCTGCAGCGCCTCTGGATCGAATCCGGCGCTGGCCAACTGGTGCAGGGTTTGTTCAATGGAGCGCACCCGCTGCGACACCGGAGGCAGGCTGCCGGGATCCCCCTGCGGTGCGGTAACCACGAACAAACGCCGCCCATCCAGCGTCACGGCCTCCGCCTGGACAGAGGAGGTGGGGAGGCTAAGCGCTTGCCGCAGCTCTTCTAGGGCATCCAAACGGTTGAGCAAAGGCAGGTTGGGGGCGGTGCCGTTGTTTTCAGCAGTTTCCTGCCCCCATGCGGGCCCGCTTATGGGGGATAGGGCAAGAGATGCACTGAAAAGGAGAGGCCAAAACAGGGATCCCGTTTTCCCCGGCTTCGGCCTGCCTACCGTTCCCGTCAGCGGTGCGGGGCACCATTCGCAGCTTCGCAGCATGAGCCGTTTGCGTCAGCGGTGCAGAACACTTTAACGCCTCACTCCAGAAAGAAGAAAGCAATCCCGAGGATGGCATAGGTGGCCAAGAGCAGTAGCCCTTCCAGCCAGTTGGAGCGCCCATCGCTGCTGACGGAATTGATCAGCAGCACCGAGACGGCAATGGCCACCAACTCCACCATGCCGAAGTTGAAGTTCATGGGCTGATGCAGCACATCCCCGGCCAGCACCAGCAGGGGTGCCACAAACAGGGCAATCTGCATCGTCGAGCCCAGCGCCACCGAGAAGGAGAGATCCATCTTGTCTTTCATGGCCACCGTGATCGCCGTCGCATGCTCTGCCGCGTTGCCGATGATCGGCAACAAAATCACCCCCATAAACAGCGGCGTCATGTGAAAGTGTTCCAGCGTATCCTCTAGAGTGCTCACCAACAGTTCCGACTCCAGCGCCACCAACACCGTCAACCCCAAGAGGGCCAGCACCCAAAACCCCAAACCGGCTCCCTCGGGCGGAGCCGTCAGCACTTGGGGAATGGATCCCTCCGCCTGCAAAACCGGATTGAGGGCCAGGCGACTGGCCGCCTCATCTTCTGCGGCTTCCGCTTCGTGAAGGGTGTAGAGGTAGCTGTGGGTTTTGAGGGAAAACAGCAAAGTAAGACCGTAAACCCCGATCAGCACCAGGGCTACCGCCGTGGATAGCTCTTGGATGGAGATCTCCCCCAAGTTGGCATCGGCATAGGTGACCACGCTGGGCAAGATCAAGGCCACCACCGCCAGGTTCATCACCGAGGCATTCATGCGGGCCACCTCGGGTCGAAAGCTCTGCTCCCGAAACTTGATCCCGCCCAAAAACATGGCCAAGCCGGCCACCAGGAGCAGGTTACTGATGATCGCGCCGGTGATGGAGGCTTTCACCACATCCACCAACCCCGCCCGCAGTGCCACCAAGCCGATGATCAACTCCGCTGCATTGCCAAAGGTGGCGTTGATCAGCCCCCCGACTGTCGGCCCTGTCAAGGCTGCAATCTCTTCCGTGGCCTGACCCATAAACTTTGCCAAGGCTACCACCGCCAAAGCCGCACAGAGGAAGACCAGGTTGGGATCCCAGCCCCGGAAGTGCCCCACCCAAGATAGGGGAACCCCCAACAGCAGCAGGAACATTATGCTGTTCAGACCTCTCTGCCAACCTGCCGCAGAGCGATTCGGCGAAACCAAAGGATTTGCGTTAGCCAGGGTCATGGTTCACAAGGGGAGAAAAGGTAGCGACGATGGAGGCTGTTTGGGTTTCGGGGAGCCAGATCCCCCATGGCCAGGAGTGACCATCTCCAAGAGTCTAACGGCTGCGAGGGGAGGTTGGATAGGTGCTGCTGGCTAGAGGGAGATAACCCGGTTGCGCTGCAACTGCCGGGCGATCTCGGCTCCCAATTGATCGGACAGATGCTGGGGATCGGCGATTTTCAAAAAACTGCTGCCCTCTACCTCAAAGGGAAAGGATCCCTCGATGCCGTCGCGGGGGAGTTGTACCAGCAGCAATTGTTCAGGGCGCTTCGATTGCAGGGCATAGCCCAACTCCAGACAGACCTGGGGGCTGGGTAGGGGACGCCCCCGGCCATTCACCTGCACAGGGGTTACATCGGCCACCACCAGCAGCGCGTGCTTGAGCTTGCGAATCAAGGCCGCATCGATGAGCGGGGTCTCAGCCTCAGCGGGAAGGGATCCCTGAAGCTGTAGGGGCACAACCGGCCCGTGGTTGCGATTGAGGGTCTCTACCACGGCTTGCAATGCCCGGTGCAGAGTGGCGCTGGAGTCGGGGTAATCCGATTGGCCGCAGAAGTAGATGACCGGCTCGGTCATGTTCAGGGTGGCCCGCTTATTAAAGTAGATCTCACGGCTGATCAAATCGAGGTTGGAGATGCTGTAGGCGCCGCTGCCTTCGATGTAAAACTCCACCAGCTCTCCTTCCAGGTAGCGCTGCCACCATACGGAAGCCTTCACCTGCTCCACATCGTCGAGAAAGTCGGCCCGCATCGCCGTTTTCAAGAGGCCGGTACGGCTTAGGCGCAGGTCGGGGGCCCTCTGTTGGACTTGAGAAGCAGACAACACCGAATCCAAATACCAGGCTTTCAGGACGATGATCGCCATGGGATCCCTCTGCGCTCAGCCTTAAAGGTACGTGACATACTCCCACACTCATGCTGACGCAAAGCGCTCCGCGCCGCCAAAGCGAGAGAGTGCAGGCTTCAAGGACTCCGTCCCGCTGACAGGAAGAGTGGCCCGCGCTCTGTCCGCAGGACGAGCGCCGGGAGGATGTCACTCCTCTGTCCAGAAACGCTCGGAAAGATATTTGTCAGCCCCGTCGCAAAAGATGGTCACCACCACTCCAGAGGAGAGCTGACGGGCCACCTCTAGGGCTGCCACCACATTGGCGCCGGCAGAGATGCCCACCAGCAGGCCTTCTTCCAACGCCAAGCGCTTGACCATTTTCTGGGCTGCTTCTGTGGAGATCTCAATGTGCTGGTCAGGCAGGGTGGGATCGTAAATCTCGGGTTTTAGAGCTGTGGCCATGTGCTTGAGCCCTTCCAGGCCATGGAAGGGAGAGTCGGGCTGCATGGCAATGATTTGGATATCCGGGCGATACTCTCGCAGGCGCCGCCCCACCCCCATACAGGTGCCGCTGGTGCCTAGCCCGGTAACAAAATGGGTGACCTGCCCCTGGGTTTGCTCCCAAATCTCCACCCCAGTGGTTTCGTAGTGGGCTTGCCAGTTGGCGGGGTTGCTGTACTGGTCAGGGTAGAAATAAAGCTCGGGGTTTTCCGCATAGAGGGCGCGGGCTTTCTCGATGGCCCCATCGGATCCCAGGGCGGGATCCGTCAAAACCAAGTCCACGCCGTAGGCAGCCAGGATCTTCTTGCGCTCTGAGCTGGCGTTGGCGGGAAGAGCCAGCTTGACCTTGTAGCCCAAGGCGGCCCCGATCCAGGCATAGGCGATGCCGGTGTTACCGCTGGTGGCATCGAGGATGATCTTGCCGGGGGTAAGCTTGCCCTGGCGTTCGCCAGCGCGAATCATGTTGAGGGCCGGGCGATCCTTGACTGAACCCCCAGGGTTGTACCACTCTGCCTTGCCATATACCCGTACCGATTCCGGCAAATCGGCAGCAACCCGCCGCAGACGGATCAGCGGCGTCCCCCCCACCAGCTCAATAGGGCTATCCACAGCAGGGAGTAACGGGCGAGAAGAAAATGCAGTCGGATACAAGGGGGATCCCTCGCTAGACAGGCATCGGCTGGACAACCATTGCTCATCTTACCCCGGTCTTTCCGGCCTCTTGGGAGCTTTTTAGTTTCCCCCTCCTGCCCAAGTTCTGGCTAGGCTCTAAGATGGGGGTAGAAAAGTGGGATTTTCCCACAGCAGGATGACGCGGAGGGGCATGGCAGAAATTGGGATTGTGACTGCCCAGCAGTTTGATCGGCGACGGGGCCAGATCCATGTCTACGACGGCGAGGGCAAAGGCAAGTCCCAGGCGGCCCTAGGGGTTGTGCTGCGTTCCATTGGCTTGGGGATCGAAAAGGCGGCCCCCAGCCGGGTGTTGCTGGTGCGGTTTCTCAAGGGGCCAGGCCGAACCTATGCTGAGGATGCGGCCATTGCGGCTCTGCAGCGAGGCTTCCCCCATCTCATCGATCAATTGCGCACCGGGCGGGGAGAGTTTTTCGGCCCAGATGAGATCACCAAGTTTGACCGTCAGGAGGCCCGCCGCGGTTGGGATGTGGCCAAAGGGGCTTTGGCGTCGGGGTTTTACTCGGTGGTGGTGCTGGATGAGCTCAACCCGGTGCTGGATCTGGGCCTGTTGCCTGTGGAGGAGGTGGTCAGTACCCTCAAGCAAAAGCCGGAGGCCATGGAGGTGATCATCACCGGGCGCGGCGCTCCCAAGGAAATTATCGACCTGGCGGATTTGCACTCGGAAATGCGCAGTGTCCGGCGGGCGACGGATCCCCAAAACGGCCAACCCCCTTGCAGCGGCATCGAGATCT
>NZ_JANSIL010000088.1:0-22414 GCF_047462015.1 Synechococcus sp. R5-13
GAGCAGAGCAGGCTCAGGGCTACTGAAAGCCCGCTCCGTACCGCTTAGCGGTCGGAGTCGGGTAGTTTACTAAAGTTGTGCCGATGGAGAGCACTACCAAAGCCGGCACCACCCGCAGCAGGGATCCCCAAGGAATAGCAGCCCGCCAGTTGCCCCACAGCCGTCTCATCTGCAGATGGGCTTGCTGCCCCCGTCGCCAGCTCCAGATACAGGTGAGGACAAATGTAGCGCAATAGACAAAGTCGGCCAGCAGAGGATCGTCAGATGGGAGATGAAACAGCTGGGCCAAGGCGATGGCTCCCAAGCCTACCCCCAGGTTGATCACCAAGAAGGCCAACAGCACGTGGCGCGCCTTAAGGGCTGCAAATCCGGTCACACTCGGCTCGGCAGGCCGTAGAGGGGGAGATCCAGACACAGAGGCAGAGAGCGCAGTTTTCCCATTCTAGTTTTGGTGGGGATCCCCAGAGGTGGGCTGCTGTCACCTTCTCCGGGAGAGGATGAAGATCCTTTTCTGAAGGTTTGGCCGGCCTTTTCAAGCCCAATCGAGCAGGCCGGTGGCCGCCTCCAAGAGTCGCCAGGCTGAGCCAGCAAGTTAAGATGTGTTACGGAATCCGTTGGGGCATCTATGGGCGCAACACCGTCAACACCGGTAGTGACAACAGCAGCGAGGCAGCATAACTTGGGTTCCGCAGCGGCGGACTCTCCGGTTATGACCATCCCGCCAGCAAATCTGGGAGTGGCACCGGAGTTGAGCCTGCGTTATGACCCAGAACAGTTGGCCAAGCAATATCGAGGGCGCTGGGATCTGGTGGTGCGGCGCCTGTTTCAGTTGATCACCCCCTTTTTGGGCTTGTTGGCCTGGGTGTTTTGGGATCGCTGGCGGGGAGTAGAGCTGAAGAATCGCCCCAAACACGCGGCCCGGCTGCGGGAGATCCTCACGGAATTGGGGCCGACGGCCATCAAAATCGGCCAAGCCCTCTCCACCCGTCCCGATCTGGTTTCGCCCCTGTTTCTGGAGGAACTGGCCAAACTGCAGGATGAGCTGCCCCCCTTTGACAATGCCATCGCTTTTGCCCTCATCGAGTCGGAAATCGGCAAACCCGTAGACAAAATCTTTCGAGAAATCAGCCCCGAGCCGATTGCCGCCGCCAGCTTGGGGCAAGTGTACCAGGCCTACTTGCACAGCGGGGAGAAAGTCGCCGTCAAGGTGCAGCGGCCCGACTTGATTGGGCGCATCTCTCTCGACATGTATATTGTCCGCAGCCTGGCCGCCTGGGCCAAACGCACTTTCCGCCGCATCCGCAGCGACCTGGTGGGCATCGTCGATGAGTTTGCCGGGCGCCTCTACGAAGAAATGGACTACACGCAGGAGGGCCGCAATGCCGAGCGGTTCCTGGCGCTGTACCGTCACCCCTCCATCTACGCTCCCAAAATTTACTGGGAGTACACCCGCACCAAGGTGCTGACGATGGAGTGGATTGATGGCATCAAGCTGACTCAGGTTGACAAAATCGCTGCTGCGGGGCTGGATGGACGGCACTTGATCGAGATCGGCGTCAATTGCTCCCTCAAGCAGCTTTTGGAAAATGGCTTTTTCCACGCCGATCCCCACCCGGGCAACCTCTTGGCCATGTACGACGGGCGGCTGGCCTATATCGATTTCGGCATGATGAGCACCATCGCGCCCCATCAGCGCTACGGCCTGATCAAGGCGATTGTGCATTTGGTAAACCGAGACTTTGCCGGGCTGGCCCAAGACTACGTGGACTTGGAGTTCCTGGATCCGGATACCGACCTGACTCCCATCATCCCTGCTCTGGAAGCTGTCTTCGCCGAAGCGATGGGCAAATCGGTCTCCGAACTGAATTTCAAGAGCATCACCGATCGGCTCTCGGGGGTGATGTACGACTTTCCCTTTCGAGTTCCCGCCTACTACGCCTTGATCATCCGCTCTTTGCTTACCCTGGAAGGGATCGCCATCGGCCTGGATCCCAACTTTAAGGTGTTGAGCGTGGCCTATCCCTACGTGGCTCAGCGCCTGCTCACCGACCCGGCCCCGGAGCTGCGCGTATCCCTGCGGGAGCTGCTGTTTAACCAGGGGCAATTTCGCTGGAACCGCCTGGAGAACCTGCTGCGCAACGCCGTCAACAGCGAGGATTTTGACCTGCAGGGATCCCTGGAAAAGGCCGTTGATTTTATCTTTTCTGAGCGGGGCGCTTTCCTGCGGGAGCGCCTAGTGGATGTGCTCTTTTCCAGCTCGGGATCCCAGGGTGGCTCAGATGGCTTGGCTCATTTGCAGCGTCTGTGGGAACTCCTCAGCAGCAACCCGAGCTTTCAGCCGCTGCAGCTTCTGCCGATTGTTGCCAAGGTGGCTGCCAAACCGGAAGCTCAACAACTGGGCCGTCAATTGGCCTCCCGCTGGTTGCAACGCTCGGCAGCCCGCCTCATCCGCGACCTGCTGTTGCCGGATACAGAAAAGCCCAGTTCACCCTCTTCCCTCAACGGGCGTGGCGGGATCCCTGGGCCAGCAACCTCTGCTTCTACCGCTCAACTTCCCCTTCCGGCCTAGCTCAGCTGCTCTTGGGGGGCAGTATCGCTGTTGGGGTTAACAGAGGCCAGAGCCAGCGTAATCCACTCGGAAAATTCATCGCGGCGGAAAACCTGGGGGCGGGAGCGGGGGCCAAAACGCAGCAGGCTGGGCATGCCGTGCTCCTTGAGTCGAGACTGTAGCCAGGTGCCCACACCGGTTTTGCCATCGTTGGGCATTTCGGTTTGGAAGTCACTGTACATCAACAACAACTGGCTGCGAGATTGGAGCACCGCATTCTCTTGAATTAACTTCGGCAAGGAGAGATGGGTGGCTGAGACTGCCCCTTTGCTCCCTTTGGCCGATTCACGACGACGGTCGCGCGGGCGCGGGTTAGTGCTTTCACGGCTCTTGCGGGTTTTGGGTTCACTAGGCATAGAATCTCCTAAACGACAGAGTGCTCCCCAACGGGGGTTAAAGCGGGAACTCGCAGGCCAAAAGCCGAGCCCGCTGTGAAAGTGGCTCGATGGGTACAGTTCTGGAGAATCGCTGAGAAGAGGGACACCTGCTCTTGAGTAAGCGAAGAAGAACTGCGCTGAGCCGGCACGAAAGGCTGGGATCCCTTCGGCGCAACAGCAGTCCACAGCGGGCCGAGCTCCTGCCAATACATCCAAGGCCTGCCCTTGTTTTTCCTGTCGGAGGCCAGTTTGGCTACCACGAATCCGCAGGGCAAGCAAGCCCGGATGTTACCCCTATATTGACTTAAAAATGGACAAGTGGACAGTCCCTGGCCGAGAATTTAGCTGCTGCGGCGGGAGCTTCGGAAGGAACTAGGCTTGCCCGCCGGTGGCGAGTATCGCTGAGCTACGGGAGCAGCCTCCTACTACACCTGGAAGCGGTTGTTGGTGGTGTCCAAAAAGGAGTTTCACTGGCTTACTGAGATACTATGCGCATTGCCATTGTCGGGTTGGGGTTGATTGGCGGATCCCTGGCCCTCAAACTGACCGAAAAGGGATATTCCGTCTGGGGGATAAGTCGCAACCCGGCCACCTGCAAACAGGCTCTGGAACGGGGCGCTGTTCAAGGCTGTGGAACCGAGTTGGCCCAGTTGGCTCGCTTTGATCCGCAAATGGTGCTGATCTGTACCCCTCTGGAGCAGGTGTTGACCACGCTAGCCGCCCTGTTGCCTTATTTGTCGGCAGAAACCGTGGTGAGCGATGTCGGCTCGGTTAAGCAGCCCATCGTTGCTCCGGCAACCGAATTGTGGCCCTGGTTTGTGGGGGGGCACCCCATGGCCGGCAAAAGCCTGCAAGGGATCCAAGCGGCAGAAGCCGACTTGTTTCGGGGGCGGCCCTACGTGCTCACTCCCATCGCCGAGACCCAACCTCAGGCTCTCGACGCAATGAAAGAGCTGGTTGTTGCCATTGGCGCAGAAGCTGTCCTCACGGATCCCGCACGCCATGACCGAGCGGTGGCCTGGATCAGCCATTTGCCAGTTATGGTCAGCGCCAGTTTGATCGCAGCGGTTGGCCAAGAAGGGGATCCCGCGATTCTGGAATTGGCCCGCACTTTGGCCAGCAGCGGATTCCGCGATACCAGCCGTGTTGGCGGAGGGATCCCGCAATTGGGTTTGGAAATGGCCCGCCACAACCGACAGGCGCTGCTGACTGCCCTGCACAGCTACCAAGCTCAGCTGCGACAGATAGAGCAGTTGATCGCTGGCGAAAAGTGGGACGAATTGCTCCGGGTGCTGCAACGAACTCAACAAGAATGGCAGCAGTTCCCGGTCAACCATCCTCGCGAAATTCTCCACAACCTGGGCGGTGGGAATGGATAGCAAAGATATCTTGAACGGGCTCGGGGATCCTTCATGCTACCTTGGGCTTATGTTGACAGATTGAGCTTATGTTGAATGCGGCTCAGCTCTGGCTTTACCACCTAGAACAATGGGCAACTGAGCTGGTGCAGTTTCAACTGCAGCACCTTTCTCCCGTTAGTCTGTTGGTGGTGGGTCTGGCGGGCTTGCTCACCAGTCTTTCCCCCTGCACGTTGTCTATGCTGCCGGTGACCATCGGCTACATCGGCGGCTACACTCGCACCCCTGACGAAGCGGCTGCAGAAGGGCGGCTGCAGGTCTGGGCTCAATCCCTGGGTTTTGCGGCTGGCGTGGCTTTTACCCTGACCCTGCTGGGTTTGTCGGCAGCTTTGCTGGGTCGCGTTTACGGACAAACGGGATCCTTTGGGCCCACTGTGGCGGGGGGAATTGCCATCTTGATGGGGCTGAACTTGTTGGAGGTGCTCCCCCTGCGTTTTCCCGATGGGTTTAACCGCCTCGAGATCCCCGGGAAATGGCCCAGGTTAGGCCGGGCAGTGTTGCTGGGGTTAACTTTTGGCCTGGTGGCCTCTCCCTGCAGTACGCCGGTTTTGGTGGCTTTGCTGGCCTGGGTTTCCACCACAGGGCAACCCTGGGTAGGAGGCGGGCTGCTGCTGGCTTACGGGCTGGGATTGGCCTTTCCTCTGCTCCTGGCGGGGGTGTTTACCGGGTTGGTGAAGCAACTGTTGGCCCTGCGGCGCTGGTCGGGCTGGCTCACTTATGCCAGTGGGGTGGTGTTGGTGGGGTTCGGCAGCGTAACAATCTTGTCGGCTTGGGCCTAAGGGATCCCTGCTGCTGCAGGCTAAGATGGGGCTACACCTACAGCACCCTGTTGGGGACTGCACCTTGCCTGGCAAGAGCAGCGGTCTGAATCTTGAGCCGACAAACTTCTCATGGTCATATACTCTCTCCCGCTTGCCCGCTGGGTTTCCTCGCTGCGGCGGTACTTTCGACATGAGCTGCTGCCGCTGCTGGCGGATCTGCGCCTGGCCATCGGCCTTTTGTTGGCGATTGCGGTTTTGAGCGCCACCGGCACGGTGATCGAGCAAGAGGAAACGGCGGCTTTTTATCAAGCCCACTATCCGGAGCATCCGGCCCTGTTTGGCTTTCTCACCTGGCGGGTGATCCTGAGCTTGGGATTGGATCACGTCTACCGCACCCCTTGGTTTCTGGCCATTTTGATCCTGTTCGGCAGCAGCCTTGCCGCCTGTTCCCTGACGCGCCAATGGCCGATGTTGAAGGGGGCCCGCCGTTGGAGCTATCTCACCCGCCCGCAGTCTTTTCAGCGCCTGCCGTTTCGGACGTATCTGCCTCAGCAATCTTTACAAGGTCTGCCGGAGCGGTTGCGCCGACAGGGCTACCTGGTGTTTCAGGAGGGCCATTACCTCTACGCCCGCAAAGGGTTGATCGGCAGGATCGGCCCCATCTTGGTGCATGTCAGTATGCTGCTGATCTTGCTGGGGGCCATTTGGGGCAGCATTGGCGGCTTCAAGGCCCAAGAACTCATTCCCAGCGGCAGCGTGGCTTCCATTCAACACTTGACCGGAGCGGGAGATCTGGCTCGTGCTCACTTGCCCACCTGGCAAATTCGGGCCAATCGCTTCTGGATTGACTACGCTGCCGATGGCCGGGTCAAGCAGTTTTATTCCGACCTCTCGATCTTGGATCAGGGTCAGGAGGTCAAACGTCAGACCATTTCCGTCAACCATCCTCTCTCCTACCGGGGTGTGACCCTCTACCAAGCCGATTGGAGCATCGACAGCATCCGCATCCGCATCAACAACAGCCCCACTTTTCAAATCCCGGTGGTGCCGGTGCGCACCGAGGCAGGCAACAAACTCTGGGGCGCTTTTGTGCCCACCCAGCCGGACATGAGCCAGGGCCTCACGCTGCTGCTGCCGGATCTGCAGGGGACAGCCCTGCTCTACGACACTGAAGGGCAATGGATGGGATCCCTGCGCCAAGGCATGAGCTTGGCCCTCGACGAAATCGCTCCCCAACGCTTCCCCAACCCGCTCACTCTGTATCTGGATGAGGTGATCGGCGCTACCGGACTGCAAATTAAATCGGATCCAGGGATCCCTGCGGTGTATCTCGGATTTGGGCTGTTGATGGTGGGGGTGGTGATGAGCTACTTCAGCTACAGCCAAGTCTGGGCTTTGCAAACGGAGACGGGGCTCTACTTGGGGGGCAAAACCAACCGGGCCTTGGTCACCTTCGAGCGAGAATTCGACCGCTTGGTGGAGCAACAAAAGGTCGCCTTCTCTCTTTCCCAGATCCCGGTGGAAGCTGAGATTGGCTAGACGCAGCTTTTTCCGGCGAAACCAGCCTCCTGCCCAATAGGGATCCCATCTATACAATCCAGGGATCCAGTGAGCGGCGCTGTTGGCTCCAGAGGGATCCCATTGGTTGAGACGGGCTTTCTCTGGGTTGACTTTGAGGGGATGTTCTGGGGCTTCCCAACATGAAGATGACCCTGAGGAAAATACAAACTACTGTTTCAGTTTCCACATACTTCTCCACATCTCGAAGGTTTGCTTAGAGATTGAGCTAGAGTGTTTCCAGTGGGTTCCTGTGGTGGGCCGCCTTGTTAGGAGGGCAAGACATGAAAGTTGGAGATCGGGTGCGGGTGCGTACCAGCGTGATCGTCTATCACCACCCGGAACATCGCAATCAACCTTTCGACCTCAAAGGCATGGAAGGGGAGCTGAAGGCCGTGATTCGGGATTGGAATGGCCGCCCGATCAGCGCCAACTTTCCCTTTCAGGTGCAGTTTGACAACAAGTTCCGTGCGCATCTCCAGGCTGATGAGCTGGAGGTGGTGGAGTCGGCTGGTTCTGGAGAGTCTGCTGAGACGGCTGCCTAGTTGAGGCCCAACAGCGTGCGGTTGGTTTCCAGAATCGGCCTGATCAACTTGGTTTCTTCGGGGGTGAGGTAATTGGCTATCACTTCTTGTAGGAAGCGATAGGTGGCCTCGCAACTGCGTTGGGTGCGGAAGGCTCGCATCAGTGTTTGGAACCAGTAGAGAAATCGATCTTTGTAGCGCTGCTCATCATCCAAGAGCATGGCTAAGGCCGAGAGGCGCAGAACCCGCACGGTGTCAGCTTTCCACTTGTTGCTGAAGTCTTCCACCCCTCGCATGAGCAAGTAGGGATCCAGCGCGCGCATTTTCATCTCCACATCCCGGATGATCTGGGCTTCCGCCGCCTGGATCTTGCGATAGGCGCTCAGGCGTAGGTCAAAGGAGGCTAGGTAGGTCTCCATGAACTGCAGCTCCTCATCCCTGAGATAGCGCCCGTCGGCAGCGATGCTCAGTTCGCGCAGTTGAGTCAGCATAGGGATCCCTGGGCAAGCTGGAATGAGAATGGAAAAAACACCACCTATCCTGCCTGACGGCACAGCCTTGGTCCCTTAATCCTATCCCCAAACTCCTGGCCAGAAGAGGGGAATTGCAGGGATCCCCGGCAACCCTCTCAGTCAGGTTAATATTAATTAACAGTCTGTTGCTGCAAGAACCCACCCGACCCCAGATTGTTACCCACAAGTCGCCATCTGCGAGTTCGATTCAAAAACACCCTTTGGGAGGAAACACTTCCGTGAGTCAGAAAGGTAAAAACAAGAAATGGAGAAGCGCGGGGTTATATGCGCTACTGGCCATCGTCTTGATCTCTTTAGCCACCACCTTCTTGGGTACCCGCCCGCCTGAGCGTTTGGAGATCAGCTACTCCGACCTAATCAGCCGTGTTGAACGGGGCGAGGTCAGCAAAGTTTTGGTGGAGACGGCCCCGGATGGTCGCCAAGTTGCCATTGCCGAGGCAGAAATCAACAACCGCGCCACCCAAGTGCAGGTGAATCTGCCCCCCCTTACCCCCGAGTTTGAGAACACCCTGGTTGCCAACGGGGTGGAGCTGGCGGTACGCCCTGTTCAAGAGGAGGGGCTACTTGGGCGCATTCTCAGCACCTTCTTCCTGCCGGTTTTGCTCTTGCTGGGGCTCTTTTTCCTGCTGCGGCGGGCTCAAAATGGCCCAGGCAGCCAAGCTCTCAACTTCGGCAAATCCAGGGCACGGGTGCAAATGGAGCCGAAAACCCAGATTACCTTCAACGATGTGGCCGGCATCGATCAGGCCAAGCTGGAGCTGGCAGAGGTGGTGGATTTCCTGAAAAACTCAGAGCGCTTCACCGCTTTGGGAGCCAAGATTCCCCGCGGGGTGCTGCTGGTGGGCCCGCCCGGCACCGGTAAGACCCTGTTGGCCCGCGCCGTAGCCGGAGAGGCGGGTGTGCCCTTTTTCTCCATTTCCGGCTCCGAGTTTGTGGAGATGTTTGTTGGGGTCGGCGCTTCTCGCGTGCGGGATCTGTTCGAGCAGGCCAAGCAAAATGCTCCCTGTATCGTCTTCATCGACGAAATTGATGCGGTCGGTCGCCAGCGGGGAGCTGGCTTGGGGGGTGGCAACGACGAACGGGAGCAGACCCTGAACCAGCTGCTCACCGAGATGGACGGTTTTGAGGGCAACTCCGGCATCATCGTCATTGCGGCCACCAACCGACCGGATGTGCTGGATGCGGCGCTGCTGCGGCCTGGCCGGTTCGATCGCCAAGTTACGGTGGATCGCCCCGATTTTCAGGGCCGCCTGGAGATCCTCAAGGTGCACGCCCGCGGCAAAACTCTGTCTGCCGATGTGGATCTGGAGAAATTGGCCCGCCGTACTCCTGGGTTTACCGGTGCCGATTTGGCCAACCTCCTGAACGAAGCAGCCATTCTGGCAGCCCGCCGCAACCTCACCGAGATCTCCATGGACGAGATCAACGACGCGGTGGATCGGGTGTTGGCCGGTCCAGAGAAGAAGGATCGGCTGATGAGCGAGCGGCGCAAGGAATTGGTGGCCTACCACGAGGCGGGCCATGCCCTGGTGGGATCCCTCTTGCCCAACTACGATCCCATCCAAAAAGTGACGATCATCCCCCGGGGACAAGCAGGTGGCCTCACCTGGTTCATGCCCAGCGATGACGACATGGGACTAACCACCCGTGCCCATCTGAAGAACATGATGACCGTTGCCTTGGGTGGGCGCGTGGCCGAAGAAGTGGTCTACGGAGAGTCGGAGATCACCACGGGGGCAGCCAGCGACCTGCAACAGGTGGCCCGCATCGCCCGCAACATGGTGACCCGCTTCGGTATGAGCGATCGCCTGGGAAATGTAGCCCTAGGTCGCCAGTACACCAACATTTTCCTGGGCCGGGAAATCGCCGCAGAACGGGATTTCTCGGAGGAAACAGCGGCCCTCATCGACGAAGAGGTGCGGCGGCTGGTGAACGAGGCCTACCAACGGGCTACCTACTTGATTCGAGAAAACCGTGCCCTCTTGGATCGGATTGCCCGCCGCCTGGTAGAGGCCGAAACCATCGATGGGGAAGAGCTGCAGGCCATCATCGACAACTCTGAGGTGGTGATGCTGCCCCCCGAAGAGGAGCCAGAACCGCTGACTCTGCCTATGGCCGTCAACGCCGGCGCCTAGTCTCTTGTCCCCAAGCGCAAACCCGGGATCCCCGCTTTTCCTCTTGAGGAGAGAGGGATCCCAATGTTTTGTATGATTTGCGCTGGGAGAGGGGGAGTCCACCCTAGCCGGCAACAGCCGAACCCAACAAAGTCCGGCTCGCCTCTGCTTCCAGGGGCTGAGGCTCGTAGATTTTCAGCACGTACTCCGCTACCATGCGGTCGGTGTTGAAAACGGGGTTGAGCGTGCGGATCGCCTCCTTCATGCGGGCAATCCAACGACGTGGGATCCCTTTCTCATCCCGGTCGTAGAACATGGGGATTACTTCATACTCCAACAAGTCGTAGAGGGAGTTGGCGTCCAAGTCGTCTTGGGCAGCGGGATCCAGACCTTCGATTTCTTGGCCAATAGCCCAGCCATTGCGACCGTTGTAACCCTCCGGCCACCAGCCATCCAGTACCGACAAATTCAATCCCCCACTGAAGCCCACCTTTTGCCCTGAGGTGCCGGAGGCCTCCAGAGGGCGTCGCGGGTTGTTCAGCCACACATCGACCCCCTGCACCAAATTGCGAGCGACATAGGCATCGTAGTTTTCGATGAAGGCGACTCGGTTGGCCACCTCAGGCCGGTTGGACCATTCCACCACCCGCTGGATCAGGCGCTTGCCCCCTTCATCCCGGGGATGGGCCTTGCCGGCGAAGATAATCTGTACAGGGTACTCTTTGTTGGTGAAGATGCGGGTAATTCGCTCCAGATTTCGCAGGATCAAATCTCCTCGCTTGTAGGTGCTGAAGCGACGGGCAAACCCAATCGTCAAGACCTTGGGATCCAGCAACTGGTTGACCGCTTGGATGCGCTCATTGCTTTCGCCGCGATTGCGCCGGGCCCGCAACACCCGGTGACGGGTAAAAGACACCAGCCGCTCCCGCAGAGCTTCTTTGCGCCGCCACAGTTCTTCATCTGGGATCTCTTCCACCTTGGCCCACAGTTCCGGGTCTGACACCCGCTCCGGCCAATCGGGGCCCAAGTACTGGTCGTAGAGATTCCAGAAGAGGGGGGAAACCCAGGTACGGGCGTGAACCCCATTGGTAATGGAGCTGATGGGCACCTCATCCACCGATCGCTCAGGGTAGAGCACATGCCACATTTCGCGAGAAACCCGTCCGTGGAGCTTGCTTACGCCATTGGCCGCCCGCGCGTACCGCAAAGCCAGCACCGTCATGTTAAAGCGCTCCCAGGGATCCCCGGTGCGCCGAGCTCCCAAGGCCAAAAATTGTTCCCGCGTCAGGCCCAGTTGAGGCCAGAAGGAGGCAAAGAACGCATCCATCTCATTGGGGCTAAAGGCATCGTGGCCAGCCGGCACCGGTGTATGGGTAGTAAACACGCATTTTTCCCGCACCTTGGCCTCCGCCGTCTCGAAGGGGGTGCCCCGCGCCACTTCCTCCCGCAGCAACTCCAGCGTCAGGAAAGCAGCGTGCCCTTCATTCATGTGATAGACCATGGGATCCAAACCCAACTGGCGCAGCAGACGCACCCCACCGATGCCTAGAATGCACTCTTGGGCGATGCGGGTATCGGTGCTGCCCCCGTAGAGGTGGGCGGTAATCCAGCGGTCGATGGGGTCGTTCTCCGGCAGGTCGGTGTCCAGCAGAAAGAGCGGCACCCGGCCCACGTCTGCTCGCCAGGCACGCGCCTTCACCAACCGCTGCCGCATCGCCACTTCCACCAACAGAGGGCTGCCATCCGGCTGGCGCACCAGAGTCAACGGCAGAGACTCAAACTCAGAGTCTTCGTAAAGCTCCCCCTGCCAGCCATTGTTGTCCAGGCGCTGTTGGAAGTAGCCCTGACGGTAGAGCAATCCGACGGCCACCAGGGGCACCCCCAAATCTGAAGCCGACTTGAGGTGATCGGCGGCCAACATACCCAGCCCGCCAGAGTAGGTGGGCAAAGACTCGTGCAAGCCGTATTCGGCACAGAAATAGGCAATAGGACGCTGCCAGTCGTAGGTTTTCATGGTGCGCTTGGCCCAGGTATCCTCAGCCGCCATGTACTGCCGATAGGACTGCACCATCCGGTTCAACGTGTTGAGGTAGTTCACATCGGTGGCCAAGGCTGCCAACCGCAAGTAGGAAACCTCCTCCAGCATGCGCACCGGGTTGTGGGAGGTTTTTTCCCACAGGGCGGGATCCATTTCCCGGAAAATGGTGAGGTGATCGGGGTTCCAGGTCCACCAATAGTTGCGGGCGATCTCGCACAGGGGCGTGAGCGCTTCCGGCAGCACCGGACAACGTTCGGGAAAAGCAGGAGCTAAGGTGGCAATGGACATAGGACAGATACCTGGGGTTAAAGTTATGGGCTCGAAAAAGAAGAGGTAGAGGTCGATGCTGGTAAACGTATCTCAATTATTATTGAGCCGATCCTGAGGATTCTGAGGGGGGAATTCAAGATCTCTACAAAATCTTCAGGGGACGTAACCCAAATTTTCCAGGGCTTCTCCCGATCTTGCCACAGCAGCGCGGAGCCTTCGAAAACAGGGGTCGCAGGCAGGCCAGCTTTCGATTCCGGCAGAAGCTGCCCGTCTAGAAGCTGCCCGTCTATCGTAAGAGATGGTGCAACGTTAGAGTTAACTCAAAGTTAACAAAATCTACAGAACCCCAACGAACCCTTGGGGAACCCCTCCGGTTCAATTAAAATGCTGCTTCTCATAAGCTCTTAAAAACTGCAGCTGCTTTTGCTACCAATCGATGATTTTGTTGGCTTCTCCCTGAAGTTGAGCCCTAACGTCCTTCCACCACTGCCAAGGTGGTGTTGCGGTAGTAGTGGCTGAGGATCTGTTGGTAGGAGTAGTTCTGGCTGGCCATCCCAGCCGCTCCCCACTGGCTCATGCCGACGCCATGTCCGTAGCCCCGCCCCTGAATCTCAAAGAAAGCTGGGAATGTCCCTGCCACAGGAGCCAGGCTGGCCGTAGTGGTGGCCTCCCCGCGCGGGCTAATGGCAATCTTTGTGCTGCGCAACCCAAGAGCCCGACGAAAATCGCCGGCATTGAGATCTTTGATCCCTTGGGATCCCGTCAAGCGCACCGTGATTGCCCGTCCCCACGGGGAGCTGCGCAGCACCTCAACAGAACGAATAGCCCCGATCCCGGCAGCCAACTGCTGAATCTGTTGGGCAGGAACGGTGGCCGTCCAGCTAAACACGGGTGAGTGGTGATCGAAATCGGGCACCCCCTGTAAGTAGGGCCGCGACTCTAACCAGACGTTGCCTGCATCATCCGTATGTCCCCCCGCAGAGGAGTGGAAAACCGCATTGATCAACTGCCCCTGGTGGATGAGAACCTGCCCGGCGGTCTCACGGGCAGCCGCTTGGGTACGGCTGGATTCGGCAGCCACTCCCTTGTAAACCTGCCAATCGATCCCATTTCCTAAGTCAAAAGGCTGCTGGGAACGGCGACTGCGGTGGTAGAGGGCATAGGTGCGGGAGGCCACGGCTTGGGCTTTGAGAGCCTCCATGGGAAAACGGTGTCCCATCTCGCTGCCCACCACGCTGGAAACGTAGTCTTCCAAGCCAACTTGGTTGATGGCAATCACCCCACGCTCGCCGGGGATCAGCTCCACCCAGCCGCGGTACCAATTCTGGTCAATAAACACCAACCCATCGGGGACAGTGGGCTGCAGGTAAAGACGTTCTCCCTGTTGGCCAGCCAAACTGACTGCTGAACCCGAACGGCTGGCCTGCAGCGGTTGCATGGCCTGAACCTCTGCCAGGGGTTGTCCCTGGGCATTCAATAGGCGGGCTCCGGTAGAGCTGCCGACGGTGACCTGGGGCTTGTTGACGGCAATACCTACCCGCAGCAGCACCCGTGCCTGCACCGGAAAGGTCAAGCACAGCCAAGCCCAAACCAGAAGGGCAATACTCCTAAGCCAAGCTGATGGGAGAGGAGAAAAGGAGAGGGCAATAGTCACACACCAATCCTCTGTGAAAGACTACCCGCCGCTGGGCATAGCCAGCGAGGGATCCCAGACAAGTCGGGTTTTGAGAATCCAGGCATAGGGCCGACGCACCCTCAACAACCCAAGCGGCCACCGTTGGGCTCAAGAGATCCCGCACTCGGAAAGCCTTTTTTGAGGCTGGTGCGGGATCCCGGGCAAGGGCCAGCCGAACCCGTTATGACAGTATCAAAAACATCCTGCAGATGCACGACTTCAACCCAGAATTTTCCGCCCCCAGTCCCTCGGTCAGGATTCAGCCGGCTCAGAGGGGATCCCGCGCCGGCGGCAAAACCACTGCTGCAATAGGCGGCGACACTCGGCCTCGCAGACTCCGCCGATGACCTCCGGGCAATGGAAGCTGGCAGCGGAGGCAGGCAAATTGAGTACACTGCGCAAAGCCCCGGCCTTGGGATCGTCTGCACCGTAAACCACCTGAGCCAGCCGCGATTGGCTGATGGCCCCGGCACACATGGGGCAAGGCTCAAGCGTGACGTACAGCCGACAGCCCTGCAGCTGCCAATCGCCCAAGCGCTGCCCTGCCTGCCGTAGGGCCAGAATCTCCGCATGGGCCGTGGGATCCCGATCCCGTTCCCGCCGGTTGCTGCTCAAAGCCAGCAACTTTTCCCCTGGCCCCACCACCAGAGCGGCCACCGGCACCTCTCCGGCTTCTCCCGCTTGCTCAGCTTCTCGCAAGGCCAACTGCATCCAGGCGCGGTGGCGCTGCCACGGATCCCGCCCTTGTGGCTCGGAGGAATGGAGCTCGCTCGGATCCCCGATCATTTTGGGCGTTTCGAGCACTGCCTCTGTCCGCAAGATTTGCTAAGGTGAACACACATACCCCGAAATCCGAAAGGAAGAGTAAAAATAGGCAGAATAGGCCAGGAGTGAACTGAGTTTCGACGGCGTAAGTCAGGGAGCTGGTTCACGCCTTTTGAGTCTTGGCGATACGGCTTAGCTTTGGGAGGGATCATGGCGCGGATTCTACGGCACACACTTTTGGCGATGGCTCTGTTTGGTGGAGGCGTCGCGGGTGGGGTCTGGCTATCGTCTCGAGCGGGGCAGGAGTGGTTACAGCAAACTCCCCTGATCACTTGGACGCGACGGGCCAGTGAGGGAGTGGGATCCCTTTTGCCCTGGTCTGAGTCCCGCCCTGAGGCTGCGAATTCTGCCCCTCCCGCCGATGCCGTCCGGCCTTCTAATTTTATTGCCGCCGTTGCCCAAAAGGTCGGCCCAGCGGTGGTGCGCATCGATGCCACCCGCACCGTGTCGAGGGGGGTCAACCCAGAACTGTTCAACCAGCCCCTGTTTCGCCGCTTCTTTGGGGATCAACTACCGCAGTTGCCGCAGGAGTTTCGGCAAGAAGGCACCGGATCGGGCTTTATCATCGACGCCAGTGGCCTGATCCTCACCAACGCCCATGTGGTGGAAGGCAGCGAGCGGGTCAGGGTTCACCTGCTGGATGGGCGCACCTTTGAAGGGGAGGTGAAGGGCTCAGACCCGGTTACCGATATCGCAGTGATCAAAATTGAGGGGGAGAATCTGCCCACGGTTACTTTGGGTAACTCTGACTTGGTGCGACCAGGGGATTGGGCTATTGCCATTGGCAACCCGCTGGGCCTGGACAATACCGTAACTGCTGGGATCATCAGCGCCGTCGGGCGCTCCTCCGGGCAAATTGGGGCTGTCAACAAGCGGGTGACTTTCCTGCAAACGGATGCGGCCATCAACCCCGGCAACTCGGGCGGCCCGTTGCTGGATGCGGAAGGGCGTGTGATTGGGGTGAATACGGCCATCTTCCAGCGAGCTCAGAGCGTCGGCTTTTCCATCCCCATCAACCGCGCCATGGAAATTGCCGAGCAATTGATCCGGAATGGTCGGGTAGAGCACGCTTTCTTGGGCATTCGCATGATCACCCTCAACCCCGACATTGTGGCCCGCCTCAACCGCGACCCCGCTCGTCCCACCACGCTGACAGTGGAAGAAGGGGTCTTGATCGGGCAGGTGATTTCGGGATCCCCGGCTGAGGAGATTGGCTTGCGGGAGGGGGATGTGATCACTGAAATCAATGGGCAGGCCATCCGCGATGCCGAGCAGGTGCAGCAGTTGGTGGAAGCCGCTGGGGTGGGCAATACGCTGACGCTGCGGGTCATCCGCGATGGACAGGCGCGCACCTTCCAGGTGAAAACTGGAGTGCTGCCCGTAGACTTCTAAGCAGTTTTATTATGTGCCGTCAATTTACTGATCCCCGTGACACAATGGCCCTAGAGGCGGGGGTCAGGTATGGCTTGGGCAGTCGGCGAAAGACTACAGGGGGGGCGCTACCGCATTGAGGCCATCTTAGGAGAGGGGGGCTTCGGCATCACCTACCGGGCCTGGGATAGCGTTCGTGCCGACCAGGTGGTTATCAAAGTTTTGAACGACAGCCTTCGTGAGGATCCCGACTATCCCCACTTCCAGCAGAACTTCATGAATGAGGCGCTGCAACTGGCCCGCTGCCGCCACCCCCATGTGGTGAAGGTGGAAGAGGTGATCTGGGAGCAGGATCGCTGGTGCATTGTCATGGAGTACATCCGCGGCCAGACTCTGCACCAGCTTTTGCGGCAAAAGGGGCCGTTGCCCTTGCCAGAGGCCCTGCGCCTGACGCAGGAGGTGGGATCTGCCCTGATGGCCTTGCACGAACAGGGGATCCTGCATCGGGATGTGAAGCCATCCAACATTATGGTGCGGGAGGGATCCGGGCAGGCAGTTTTGATCGACTTTGGCCTAGCTCGCGGCTACACCCAAGGTCTGATCCAACGCCACACCTCCTACGGCACCGATGGCTATGCTCCTCTAGAGCAATACGACAGCTTGCGCCGCCGCGGCGCCTTCACCGATGTCTACGCCTTGGCAGCAACCCTCTACACGGCGCTGACAGGGATGGTGCCTATGTGTGCGCCAGTGCGGGCCACAGGCCGCCAGTTGGATACCCCTCGCAGCCTTAACCCCAACATTCCCGAGGTTGTGGAGGCTGCCATTCTCAAAGGGATGGCTCTCCACCCAGAAGAGCGCCCGCAAACCATGGCCGAGTGGCTGGCACTGTTACCGGCAGAAGCCTCTCAACAAGGGAGGAAGCCGGTTGCTTTTGAGCCAGCCATCCGCACCCAAGAGCTGAGGGAGCTGGAGCAGATCTTGGCCCAGCCTCCAGAACCCCAAGACGAGCTGGAACAGCTCCTGTCCCGGCACTCGGCGGAAGAGCTAGAGCAACTGGTGGCACCTCCCACCCCTGCCACTGCCAAAAAAGCTGGAAGAGAAGAGGGATCCGGATCCCTGATTTTCCCGGAAGCCTGTCCAGAAGGGCAGGGAAGTCGAGAGGGATCCCTGCCCGGAACTCTCTCTTGGCCAGAGTGGGTGGGGGAAGCAGCCCCTGCCTTGCAAGGTCTGTGGGATCGGCTGCGAGCGGGGCAGTGGGGGGAGGCGGATCGCTGGACGACAGCCCTGATGCTGAAGCTTGCTGGGCGCTCGCAAGTGGGCTTTTTTGATCCCAAGGATGTTCAGGCCTTCCCCTGCCCCATGCTGCGGCTGATTGACCAACTGTGGGTGCGGGCCAGCCATGGGCGCTTTGGCTTTACCGTCCAAAAGCAGCTTTGGCAGGAGTGTGACCCGGAGGGAAGAGGAGGGATCCGTTCGGGCTCCTTCTTAGCCTTGCCCCGCGAAGACTGCATGGGGGAAAGAGTCGGCTGGCAGGTGCAGGGCCGCTGGCTGGGGTATGGGGAGCTCACAACCCGTCTGGCAGCGCCTAAGGGTCATCTGCCGGTGGGCTTTTTTTGGGGATACTCAGGTGGCCTACGTGCGGCGCTGCTGATGCTGGATCGGGCGGTATTGAAAAAGTTCAAAGCTTGCCTGTAAAAAACTCCCCCCTCCCAAAGGGAGAGGGGCTGGGGAGTGAGGGGATAGAAAGCCCTAGTAGCGGTGCACCAGCTTGTTGATGGGCTTGAAGATGTCTGCCTCAAACTTTTTGCCCTTGAGCATGCGGTTCCAATAGAGCCAGGGTAATAGATGCACCTTGGCTAGGTACATGGAGTAGCGCTCCCGCGTCGGATCCAGCGGGAAGGAGGGAGCCAGTTTCCCCCCGTAGGCAAACTCCGCCATGATTAGGGAGTTATAGCCTGTGATCAGGGGACAACAGGTGTAGCCATCATACTGGGCCACCGGGGGCTTGGACTGCATGGCAGCCAAGAGATTTTCGGCCAGTACCGGCGCTTGCTTGCGGGCGGCAGCCGCCGTTTTGGACGTTGGCAGAGAAGAGGCATCTCCCAAGGAAAACACGTTGGGGTAGCGGGTGTGCTGCAGCGTTGCCTTATCCACATCCACCCATCCTCCCGGCCCGGCCAGGGGGCTGCGCTTGACAAAGTCCGGAGCGCTCATGGGCGGAGCCACGTGGATCATGTCGTAGTGCAGGCTCACCTCTTCTTTGCCATTGTCGGTGGTGACTTCAAAGATGGCTTCCTGAGTCTCAGGCCGGATGGCTTTGAGGTTGTGCTTGAATTTCACCTGGATCCCTCGCCGCTCTACCACCTTCTCCAGGGCAGCACTGTACTCCGGCACGGCAAAGAGAGTGGGAGTGGCTGTGCAAAAGAGAACCTTGGTGTTGACGCCAACCCCACTTTTGCTTTTGAAGACATCGTCGGCCAGGTACATGATTTTTTGGGGGGCGCCGCCGCACTTGATTGGCGTAGCCGGGTACGTGAAGATGGCTGTTCCCCCCTTGAAGTTGCGGATGGTCTCCCAAGTGTAGGGGGCGTAGTCCTTGGAGTAGTTGCTGGTTACTCCTCCTTTGCCCAGCGCCTCCGGCAAGCCCTCGATCAAGTGCCAGTCGATTTGGATCCCGGGGGCAACGATGAGGTAATCATATTCGATGATCTGCCCGCTCTCTGTGATCACGCGGTTGTGATCCGGATCTAACTCCGCCACGCGTGCTTGGATCCAGGTGGCTCCCTTGGGGATCACAGTCCTTTCGTCCCGGATAAACTTGGCCAGGGGGGCAATACCTCCCCCTACCAATGTCCAGCCGGGCTGGTAGTAGTGCTTGTCGGATGGCTCGATGATCGCGATGTCGAGGTTACGCTTGCGCTCCAGCAACTGGGCCGCTGCGCTGATGCCGGCAGCCCCTCCTCCCACTACAACAATTTGATGGTGAATGACAGGTTGCGAAGTTCTGGAGGTGGATCCCTCGACGCCAGGGCGCCCGTTCGTTTGGGTGGAGGCGGGTGGGGATTGGGTTTTGAGTTCCATTGGCTTAGTAGTCGTTGACACAGCAGTTTCCTCAAACAGAACTGAACTTGAGCTCAAGAAGCTGTTTAGTTTAATGCGGAAGAACCTGTTAAATGACAGCCAACAACCCCGAACTGGCAATCCGTAGAAGACTCTGCAGATTGCCAGCCTTCAGGAGCTGCAGCTGGGAAACAAGCGTAATCATAACACCCGATAAGAATATAGCCATTTTTTCAAGCTGTCGAGAATTTGAGGCAAATCTTAGCCTAGGACTTAGGCTTTGTTGACGCTGGTGGCAGCAGTGGCATCTCGGAGGATGAGCAGCATCCGCTAGGCTGTGGACTGTACGAAGGATTTGCCGCTGGGTTCACGGCTGGCCTTCAAGTTCTGTTGCGATTCAACTGGAGACCTTCATCACGATGGCAAAATCCATCCCTGCTGGCTCATTGCCGGTTGCTCCCTGGCACGCTCTGCCCGAAGAGGATGTTGCCCGCCAAATTGTTGCAGAGGAACTGCCTCTGGCAGCGCTTTTGGAGCGGGGTCTGTCTCAAGCTGAGGTGATCCAGCGGCAGAAGCAATATGGCCCCAACGAGCTAAAGGCCAAGGCGGCTACCCCGGCCTGGGTGAAGTTTCTGCAGCAGTTCAACCAATCCTTGCTCTACATCTTGATGGTTGCCGGGGCGGTCAAGGCGTTCTTGGGATCCTGGCGCAATGCCATCGTGATCTGGGCGGTGGTGGTGATCAACGCCCTCATCGGCTACATCCAAGAGTCCAAAGCGGAGGAAGCGATCGCCGCCCTGGCTCGGTCGGTGGTGACGGAGGTTACTGTCATCCGGGAGGGGCAAAAACTGCGGGTGCCCTCGCGGGAGCTGGTGCCGGGGGATGTGGTGCTCTTGAGCTCGGGAGATAAGGTGCCCGCCGACCTGCGCTTGCTGAGCGTGCGCAACTTGCAGGTGGATGAATCGGCCCTGACCGGAGAGTCGGTGCCGGTGGAAAAACGGCTGGGATCCCTGCCAGAGGAGACTTCTCTTGCGGACCGCCAGAACATGGCCTATGCCGGCAGCTTTGTTACCTTCGGCCAAGGAGCAGGGGTGGTGGTGGCCATTGGCAACCAGACTCAAACAGGCCGTATCTCGGAGTTGGTCGAAAAGGGGGGATCCCTGCAAACTCCCCTAACACGCAAGTTCGAGGAATTCAGCCTCATGCTGCTCAGGATCATCCTCAGCTTGGCCGGGCTCACCTTTTTGGTGGGATTGGCTCAGGGACAGGGGGCGGCCAGTGTCTTTGAGGCGGCAGTGGCGCTGGCGGTGAGTGCTATCCCCGAAGGCTTGCCGGCGGTAGTCACTGTAACCTTGGCGATTGGGGTTTCCCGCATGGCAAAACGCCACGCCATTATTCGCAAGCTACCGGCAGTGGAAACCCTGGGCAGCGCTACGGTAATTTGCTCTGACAAAACCGGCACCCTCACGGAAAACCAGATGACGGTGCAGGCCATCTACGCCGGATCCCAGCTCTACCAAGTTACGGGCAGTGGCTACAGTCCTCAGGGACAAATCCTGGCCCAGGAGGGGGGTGATCCAGTGGAAGTGGAGCGGCTGCTGGCGTTACAGGCTTGTCTCTTGGCCGGCTGCCTCTGCAACGACACCCGTCTCAAACTCAAAGACAACGGCCAGTGGGAGGTGGTAGGGGATCCCACCGAGGCGGCTCTGCTTGTGGCAGCCCAGAAGGGGGGTCTGGATCTGGAAGAACTGCAGCGCCGCCGCCCTCGCCTGGACAGCATCCCCTTTGAATCCGAGTTTCAGTACATGGCCACCCTGCACCGGCTGGGGCCAGAAGAGCATTGCCTCTATGTCAAGGGATCCGTAGAGGCTCTCTTGTCCCGCTGCCATAGCCAGATGGGATCCCAGGGGGAGATCCAGCCTCTGGAAGAGGAGCGGATTCGCCAGCAGGTGGAGGCCTTGGCACGGCAGGGGCTGCGAGTTCTGGCCTTTGCCCAAAAAACCGTCCCCAGCAGCCAAACTCGGGTGGATCACCCAGATCTGCAGGAGGGTTTAATCTTCCTCGGTTTGCAGGGAATGATTGACCCGCCGCGGCCGGAGGCCATTGCCGCCGTGCGTTCCTGTCAAACGGCTGGGATCCAGGTGAAGATGATCACCGGCGACCACGTGCTCACGGCTCAAGCCATTGCCGAGCAGATGGGCCTGGGGGGTGGAAAACCTGTGCAAGCCTACAGCGGTCGAGATCTGGAGCAGCTCAGCCCCGAGAAGTTTGTTACAGCCGCCAATGAGGGATCCGTCTTCGCACGGGTGGTGCCAGAGCAAAAGCTGCGCCTGGTGGAAGCTCTGCAAGCGCGGGGGCAGATCGTGGCCATGACCGGCGATGGGGTGAACGACGCTCCGGCCTTGAAGCAAGCAGATGTGGGGATTGCCATGGGGCGAGGCGGCACCGAAGTGGCCAAAGCTGCTGCCGACATGATCCTGACCGATGACAACTTCGCCTCCATTGAGGCAGCCGTTGAGGAGGGGCGCACGGTTTACAACAACCTGCTCAAAGCCATTGCCTTCATCCTGCCGGTGAACGGGGGGGAATCGATGACGATTCTCCTCAGCGTGCTGCTCAACCGCGAGCTCCCCATTCTGGCCATTCAAGTGCTGTGGCTAAACATGATCAACTCCATCACCATGACGGTGCCTCTTGCCTTTGAGCCGAGTACAGGCCGAGAGATGACTCGCCCACCGCGGGATCCGGAGGCCAACTTGCTCTCTCCTAGGCTACTGCAGCGCATCCTGCTGGTGTCCGTGTTCAACTGGATCTTGATCTTCGGGGTTTTTGAATACATCGAACAAACCACCGGCAACCTTAACCTGGCCCGCACCATGGCCATCCAAGCGTTGGTGATCGGGCGCATCTTCTACTTGCTCAGCCTCAGCCAGGCCATTCCTACCCTGTTGGGCCGTGGACGTGCCAGCCAATTGGAGCGCCATGAGCGCCTCATGGACACAGCAGCCATTGCCATCGGCATTGGGGCGGCCATCCTGCTGCAGATCCTCTTCAGCCAGTGGAGCCTGTTCAACATTATCTTCGACACAGCACCCCTGTCTTGGGAGCAATGGGGCTTTTGTTTGCTGGTGAGCTTGCCACTCATCGTTGTCTCAGCGGCAGCCAATCGAGTGGATCCTGAATGAATAACTTGCTTTGGGCAACTCGCGCTCACCAAATTTTCGGGCTGGAGGCCCGCACCATAGCCGCAGGCTTGGTGTCGGGAGGAAAGCCCTCCTCC
>NZ_JANSIL010000089.1:0-23588 GCF_047462015.1 Synechococcus sp. R5-13
GGAGGAGGGCTTTCCTCTCGACACCAAGCCTGCGGCTATGGTGCGGGCCTCCAGCCCGAAAATTTGGTGATTCTAGAGGGGGGATCCGCCCCCTTTTTTCCTTTAGGGCTGCAGATAGAGGCGGTGCTGACGGATATAGTGCTCCACAGCAGGGGGCACCAGGTAGCGGATAGACCCTCCCTTTTGGATTTGCTGTCGCAGGTAGGTGGAAGAGAGCGTCAGGGTAGGGGCTTCCAGGATTTGGGCTTGGATGGGCAGCTTTGCGGCCACCGCCTGCAGCACCTGGGCGGCATCGCCGGCATCCACCCGTGGGGCAACAATCCAATGGCAGAGGCGGGCCAGTTCTTCCGCTTGATACCACTGGGGCAGGTCCCGCAGAGCATCCACGCCGATGATCCAGTACCACTGGGTATTGGGTTGCTCCTGGATGAGGGTGCGCAGTGTCTCGATGGTGTAGGAGCGCCCCGAACGGCGGATCTCCAGCTCTGAGCAGGCGAAGCGCTCGTGGTCGGCAATGGCCAACTTGACCATGGCCAGGCGGTCGGCTTTGCTGGCGCCAGGGGCCAGAGGCTTGTGGGGGGGATCCCCGGCGGGCATCCACAGCACCTGATCCAGGTCAAACTGCCAAAGAGCTTGTTCTGCCATGATCAAGTGGCCATGGTGCACAGGGTTGAAGGTTCCGCCCAGAATGGCAATGCGGCGGTGCTTCATGGCTGCTGGCTCAGGTAGGTGATGGCATCCCGCAGCCAATCTTCTGTTGGGCGGCGGTGGGTGGGCAGAGCTTGCAGGGCAGCTTGAATTTCCTGAGCACTGTAGCCCAGGGCCAGCAAGGCCATTTCCACCTCTTCTCGGATGGGCATGGGCGGCCCTCCGGCCAAGGGTTGATCCGCAACTCCCACCCCCTGTCGCCAGTGGGCCAGCTTGGTTTTCAGCTCCAGGGCCAGCCGTTGGGCCGTTTTATGGCCTACCCCCGGCGTGAGGGAGAGCAGGCGCACGTTTTCGGTCACCACCGCCTGCACCAGCTCCGGCAGGCTGAAGGTATTCAGCAGGGCCAAGCCCAAAGCCGGCCCCACCCCCGAGACTTTGATGAGTTCCACAAACAAATCGCGCTCGGCTGGCGAGCCAAACCCGTACAACACCAGCTCAGTCTCTCGCACCACCAAATGGGTGAACACCCGGACGGGCTCCCCCACTGCGGGCAGTTGCTTGAGAAAACGTCCTGGGGCCTTGACGCGATAGCCGATCCCCTGCACCTCAACAGTGAGGCTACTGCGCTCTCCCCATTCGATGGCCACAAGGTGGCCGCTTAAAAACGCGATCATGCTGCGAGTTTAATCTGGGTTTGGGATGCTCTGCTCGACTGGAGCTCCAAAGTCGGCCAAGCAATCTAAAGTCCTTGCCAAAGGCTGCTTCCCTACAAGGCTATTTCACAGACCATTTCTCTACCTGTAGACTGTTCCCCATCCAGCTCTGTATTCTCCCTCATCCATGCCGATTCGCCCTTTTCCCATCGGCCAATGGCTTTGGATCCTGTTCTCGCTGGGGGTGCTGCTCTTTCTCCATCTTCCTCTGCTGGTGATCGTCCTTTACGCCTTTAGCCCCGATGAGGCGACTTTGCGCTTCCCTTTGCCGGGGCTGACCTGGCATTGGTTTGCCGTGGCCTGGGGGCGGGCAGATATTTGGCGGGCCTTGTTTTTGTCTTTGCGGGTGGCTGTGCTGGCTACCCTACCGGAGTGGCGGTGGTGCTGGGATCCCTGGCGGCAGCAGCAGTCTATCGCAGCCGATTTTTTGGCCGCGAGACGATCTCGTTTTTGGTGTTGCTGCCCATCGCCTTGCCGGGCATTGTCTCCGGGATCGCCTTGCGCTCGGCGATCCATTTGCTGCATATCCCTTTCAGCTTTTGGACAATTGTTATCGGCCATGCCACCTTTTGTCTGGTGGTGGTGTACAACAACGTGCTGGCGCGGTTTCGCCGCATGGGACGCTCTCAACTGGAGGCTTCTGCCGACTTGGGGGCCAACCCCCTGCAAACCTTTCGGTACATCCTTCTGCCCGAACTGGCCTCGGCCCTATTGGCGGGATCCCTGCTGGCGTTTGCCCTGTCTTTCGATGAAATCATCGTCACCACCTTCACCGCCGGCCAGCAGCAAACCCTGCCGATCTGGGTGTTCAGCCAGCTCACCAAGCCTCGGCAGCGCCCGGTGATCAGCGTGGTGGCTCTGGGGGTGATCGGCCTGACGGTGCTCCCCATTTGGCTGACCCATCATTGGACTCAAGAGAAAACCACGACTCGCTGATGGCTCTTTCCAACCTCAGGCAAGGTTTGCACTTGGAGGGATCCCTAAGTATTGGCCGGAGTCGCTGTAACAGCAAGGAAACGCTGGCCCTGGTTGATCGCAGAGCCCTTGTGAGAAAATGTAACAAGCATTTCATTTGTGAAAATTGAGGTATCTATGGCTGTCACTCGTGCCGGACGCGCCCCTCTCGTGCGGGGCAGCAGCGAGGGAAATCCTGCCAAGTTCATGGAAATGGCCAGCGCTTTGCTCAACACCCGCACCCGCCAAGGCAGCGGCAAAAAGGTTCAGGATCGCTCTTCCTACGGCAAGGCGGGCAATCCGCAAGAGTTTATGCAGATGGCCAGTGAATTGCGCCGCTCCCTGGAGCAGCAGGGTCGGTAGCCAATCCTGTCCACCCCCAGGGGATCCCCGTCCAGTTGCCTAAGCTGGACGGTTTTCTTGCTGCTCCTCTCAAGCCAGAGGCGGCCAATCGCTTCTGAGGCCACTCACCGGTGTTGGATCCCGTTACAGGCCCAACTTCGAGTCCAGAGCTCCGCCCTTGAGCTTCTGTGCAATGAGCCGGCAGAAGAGCAGCATGTCAGGATGGGAAAAGTGCTCATCGGGGTGCTCTTGCCGGTGGACGTGATTGAGGCCAAGACGACATGAAAAACAAAGGCTTTTGGCTGGCCGGGATCCTGGGGGTGATCTTGGATCAGGCGACCAAGCGCTGGGCAGTGGAACGGCTGCTGCCGGGGCCAGAGATTGAGCTGTGGCCAGGGGTGTTTCACCTCACCTACGTGGAGAATACCGGCGCTGCTTGGAGCCTGTTTGAAGATTCGGCAGAGCTCTTGAAGTGGATCTCGTTGGGGGTGGCGCTGGCGTTGGCGCTGCTGGCCATCCGCGGCGGGATCCTGGGCCGATGGGAACAGGCCGGCTATGGCTTGGTGTGGGCAGGAGCGGTGGGGAACGGCATCGACCGCTTCGTCAACGGCTATGTCGTGGACTTTTTCAATTTGATCTGGATTCGCTTTCCGGTATTCAACGTGGCGGATGTGGCCATCAACCTTGGGGTGGCCTGTCTGCTGATTGGTTTGCTACAGGACAACTCGAAGAAAACGGGATCGACTTCCGCCTCGCCCTGCCTGGAGAAAAAGCCCGGTCGCGACAGCACCCACTTTAAGGATTGACGAGCCGATGAACAGCCTTCAGGGATCCCTTGGGATGCTCAGGCCTTTGGCCAGGGGGATCCCTGGTCAGCTTGAAGGACTCCGTCCGCCTATTGCAAACGGCTGGCTTGCTGAGCCACCTGGCAGAGGCGCTCGACATCTGCGGGCAAAGTGTTAAAAGCCGTCACCAGGCGGATTAAGTGGTGACCTTCCCCCAGCCAACGGTAAAACCGAAACCCCGCTCCCTCTAGGGCCTGGAGAACCGGCTCCGGCAGCTCGATAAAAACCTCATTGGCCTCGGTAGGATACACCAACTTGGCTCCCGGCAGGGATCCCAGTCCCTGCGCCAACCGTTGGGCCATTGCGTTGGCATGGCGGGCATTGCGCAGCCACACCCCATCCTGGAGATAGGCCTGCAATTGGGCAGACAAAAAGCGCATCTTCGAGAGCAGATGGCCACTGCGCTTGCGGCGAAACTCAAAATCGCCCACCTGATTTGGATGAAAAAACACCACCGCTTCCGCAGCCCAGGCTCCATTTTTGGTGGCCCCAAAGGACAGCACATCCACCCCCGCTTTCCAGGTCATCTCGGCAGGGGTGCAACCCAAACCGACCAAGGCATTGGCAAAGCGGGCCCCATCCATATGCACCTTAAGGCCAAAGTGATGGGCCAAATCCGCCAGGGATCCAAGCTGCTCCAAGGAGTAGAGGGTGCCGGCCTCAGTGGCTTGCGTCAGGCTGAGGCAGGCAGGCTGCACGTGATGAACCACCCCAAACCCCGCCCGCTCCAGGGCTGCTTTTAAGTTGCCCCAGTCGATACGGCCTTGTTCCCCTGGGATCCCCACCAACTTGGCCCCACCTGTAAACAGCTCTGGCGCTCCACATTCGTCCAGATTGATGTGGGCCTCGGGATGGCAATAAATCGCCCCGTAGGGCGGGGTGAGCACCGAAAGGGCCAGGGCATTGGCAGCAGATCCTGTTGCCACCGGAAACACCGCCACTTCATGCTCGAAGATCTCGGCAAACAGCCTTTGCACCTGCGCTGTGCATTCGTCCCCTCCATAGGGCATGGCGGATCCCTTGAGGGCCAACAGGGCTTCCATCACCTCAGGACAGGCGCCTGTGACATTGTCGCTGCAGAAGTTCATGGCCTGGACAACTGGGGGATCTCGCCGAGGAAAGGTTAGGGCCAGTTTATTTCGCGCCAACCCAACCGGGATCCTCCAAAGTATCCCAGGCTTGACCTGCCTCTCCCTCAACCGTTTGCAATAGCGGGACAGAGTCCTTTTGGGGATGGGAAGGCGGCTCAGGCTGGTCGCGATAGCGGGACGGAGTCCTTTCGCAATAGCGGGATGGGGTCTTTGCACTCCACCACAACCCCAAAGCGGGCCCCAACCCCAACAACAGGCCCAGCCCCGCCGGCGCAACAATGCCGGAGCCCAGGCTCATCAACAGGGCAAAAGCAAAATTAGCTACATAGAGCACCAGCGGCCCCACCAACTGGCGGCGGTCAAGGATGGGTTGATCCTCGCCCCACAGCAGATTGGCCACCGTCATGAAGGCAGCCCCAGTCAGCATCCAACCCCCGAAGTTTTGCAGCGGCATACCGAAGAAGGGCCCCGGCTGAAACCACGTCCAAAACGGGATCAAGCCGCGGGTCATGGCCGGATCCAGCACGAAGTCCCAGGCGGTGAGCAGCAGGGCCCCCAACATGATGGCCTCGAAGTGGATCAACCAGTGGCGCTGGGTTTGCAGAGCCACACGCGCCAACAAATAGGACGACAACCCCACATAAAACCAAGACAGAGGGATGGTAAAAGGCACCAACCCGGCAATCTTATAGCCCAGCCCACTCAGGTAGCCATAGTTGCCAAAGGGGATCCCAGTGCTGGTACCCAACAGCTCACTGCCCAAGGAAATGCCCACCGCCGGGATCAAAAACATCAATAGGCGCCGCACCCCCAACAGCCGGGATCCCATCAGAGCTGCCGCCAGCGCACCGAACACCATGTAGGCCACGCCGCCATTGCCCATGCTCAAGGAGAAAGCTTGAATGCCAATGGGGGGCAAACTGGCCACCCACTCAGGATGGGGTACAACCCAGAGCAACCCTGCCAACCCAAAAAGCAAAGACAGAATGTGCAAACCCAGAGCTAAGGCCTCCAGCCGCTGCCAAATCGAGCCAGACAGGGGCAGAACACTTCGCCCAACAGAAGACTGGAAAGGCAGGCTGACGAGAACACCAGAGGACGAGAACCAACGCATGAGAAACTCCCGAAGAGTGGTTAAGCGAAGCCGCTCTGTCTCCTTGCAACCCATACGGCGGCTGAGGGAAAAAGCGGATGGCCCCAAGAGAGAGCCTAAAGCCAAGAACAAGCCCGCTTGCTTGCAGGCCGGCCTACTTGGGATGGCCCTCTGGGCAGGGATGTCACCACCGCTAACGGTGACACTGCTGATATTTTGCTGTCTATTGTATCAATTCGTAAACATATCGCCCGTTTTTCCTCAGGTCTCCTCCCCGTCTTCGCCGCAGGGATCCCTGGTGGGGGTTTACGCCCAGTTGGCTCGTGCTGTGGAGCGCCAGGACTGGCTTCAGGCCCTGCAGCTGGTGGATCTGTTGCAGCAGCACACGGAAGATCCCGCCCAGCGTCAGGATCTGGAAGACTATCGGCTGGAGCTGGAAAAATATCGTTCTGCTTATGGGGATCCGCCGCCGCCCCAGTGGCCGTTTTTGCACAAGCCCTTTGTTGGGGAATTTCCCGTCACCAACCTCTTCGACCATGACTTGCCTTTGGGGGAGAGGGATGGCAACAGACGGTTTGTGAGTGGGCAAGGCCAAGTTTGGATCCCTGGCCCGCTGCACCCGTGTGGCAAAAGCGATGGCCATGCCGGTTATGACTGGGAGATGCCGGTGGGAACCCCGATTTTGGCTGCTGCCGCAGGACGGGTCACCTTGGCCCGCGAGGAGCCGGAGTTTTTTTGCCCCAGCTTGGGCCGACCGGTCAGGGGGTTGCGGGTGCGCCTTTTGCACGAGCCAGAATTCTCCGATGGGGAGAGAGCAGACAGAAGAACCCTTCCCCGCTGGGAAACCCTCTACGCCCACCTCAGCCAAGTTGGGGTGCAGGAGGGGCAAGTGGTGGCCCCAGGAGAAATCATCGGCCTATCGGGAGATAGCGGCTGTGCCAGCGGGCCCCATCTTCATTTCGAGGTACGTCGCTTCGACAACACCAACTCGGGCCAACCGGCTGCCGTCGATCCCTACGGGTGGTTTGGGTCTGGCCTGGATCCCTGGAGTATTCACCCCCTTGGGGCCGAAAGCCTGTTCCTTTGGCAGGTGGGACAAGCCCCCAGCTTGGGAGCTTGCTGGCAAGGGCAGCGATAGCCGAGACGGACATCCGCTCCGCGCGAGACCTCGCTGACAAAGATGGATATTGACAGGCAGATTCACAACAGTCACAACAGATGATGGACTTATAGATCTCGACGGACAAAGCCATCCCCCTCCCATTGGTAGAGGGTAGCCCTCAAGTCACGGCTGGCACCGGGCGGGCTTGAGATGACCAGGATCCCTTGCGGGCTGACCCGCAGGCTGGCATTGCTCAGATCCGTCACGCTCAGCAGTGGCACAAGTCCCTCAGGCCGGTGTTCCAAGACCAAGACAGAGCGCAGCAGGCTGATGCCCCCTCGCTCGGTGAGGAGCACCAACTTGGGCTGTGGGCTGGAGGTAATGTCCGTGCGCAGGTGAGCCTCCACCAACCGTCCTGGGATCGGCTCAGCTGTGTGGAGTAGACGAAAGCTATACCCCCCCTGGTGCTCGAAGCTGAGAACGCGCACCACCGGCTCCACGGTGGGCTGCCGCTGAATCTGAAACACGGCCACCACATCCTGGCGAGATGGGGAAGTTAGGCTGGCCGGGAACAGGCGCAGGTTTTCACCGCGATTGCCGCGAATAAAATCCCACCAAATGGATTGATTGAATAAAGCCACAACCCCACCTCGAGCAGCGCCGCCCTCAGAAGGAACCGGCAGCAGCGGAAGCACAGGCTGGGGATAGGCAGGAACAGCAGCAACCGGTAGAGTGGCAGCCAAGGCCGCTCCCCAGGCTATTCGACCACAGGAACACAACAGCTTCCGCATATTTCCTCACTCCTCGCCCCTAAAATTCTAAAGGACTCCAAGGTTCTCCCAGTCAACCAAACAGCCGGGATACAGGGATCCCTTTTATGTCGAACGCAACCTCGATCTCACCTTGATCTCGCCTGGCAATGGGCTACCAAGTTAGGGTGAAAAGCCTGGAGCTTCCTCTGTAGCCAACAAAGTCGGCTTGGAACGACGCCCCGCCAATTGGAAAGGGATCCCCCAGGAGCAAGGGGCAGCCCCCCCGACGGAGGGCTCTATTTTTCGGCAGCCAAAAACAATTGGGCCCGCCAAAAGCAGGCAATGGACTTGCTGTCCAAATCCATTCCCAAACGGGCCATTTCTGTAAGCTCAGAAGCAGAAAACTCCACTACGGTAATATCTTCATCCTCATCCTTATCGGGAGGGGAATCCAGCACTTCCAGCTCCCGCGCCAGATAGGCGTACATAATCTCGCTGGAATAGCCGGGGCACAAATAAAATTGGCCAAGGGGATCCCAGCGATGGGCACGCAGGCCCGTTTCTTCTTCCAGCTCGCGGCGAATGGTGTCATCGGGATGCTCCCCTGGCTCGACTGTGCCTGCCGGAAATTCATAAAGGTAGGAGGCAACCGCAAAGCGATATTGACGAATGCAGACGAACTTGCCTGCTGCAGTTACAGGCACGGCCACCACCCCCCCGGGATGGATGAGGTACTCCCGCTCCCCCTCTTTGCCGTTGGGAAAACGCAAACGCTGGCTGACGAAGGTGTATTTGTGGCCTTGATAGCGGAGGCGCTCACGAATCACCTGAGATGGGTTTTGCATGGCAAGGGATCCCGAGAGTAGAGCCGCTCTCAGCTTAATGGTTTTCGGCGCTGTTGCAACCGGGCAATCCAGAGGGATCCACACGCCCTTGGGATCCCGTGTCTGGGGTAGAGTCAGGAAAAGCACAAAAGTTGCAGGCCATGATTTACCCTCCCTTGAAGGAGTTTCTTGCCCTCACCAAGCAGGGCAACTTTATCCCGGTGTACCAGGAATGGGTGGCGGATTTGGAAACGCCGGTTTCTGCCTGGTATCGGGTTTGTGCTGGCCAGCCCTACAACTTTCTCCTGGAGTCGGTGGAGGGGGGGGAACAGGTGGCCCGCTACAGCTTCTTGGGCTGCGATCCCCTGTGGGTTTTGGAAATACGCGGGGATCAGGCGCTACAGCGATACCGCGATGGCCGACAGGAGCACCACCAAGGGGATCCCTTCGCAATTTTGGCCCGCTGCTTGCAGCCCTATGAGCCGGTGCATTTGCCGGAATTGCCCAGCAGCATCGGCGGCCTGTTTGGCTACTGGGGCTACGAGCTGATTCGCTGGATTGAGCCCAAGGTGCCCATCCACCCCCTGCAGCCGGGGGATCCCCCTGATGCCGTTTTGATGCAGGTGGACAGCATTTTGCTCTTTGACCAGGTGAAGCGCAAGATCTGGGTGGTGGCCTTCGCCGATACCCGTCACCACGCTGCCGAGGAAGCCTATGCCCAAGCCTGCCGGCGGGTGGAAAAGCTGATGCAGCAGCTCAGCGCTCCTCTTTCCCTGGCCCATCTGCACCTCAACTGGAAGCCCCACCTGTCGGAAAGGACTCCGTCCCGCTGGCGCGAACAAATCCCCCCCAGCACCCTGAGCCGCCCAGCCTACTGCCAAGCGGTGGAACGGGCTAAGGACTACATCCGCGCCGGAGATATCTTCCAGGTGGTGCTCTCGCAGCGGTTTACCGTCTCCCTTGCCGGGGATCCCTTTTGCCTCTACCGCTCGTTGCGGCTGATTAACCCTTCCCCTTATATGGCGTTTTTGCAGTTTGGGAATCTCTGCCTCATCGGCTCCAGCCCAGAGGTGATGGTCAAACTCAGCCGGGTGGGAGAAGACCGCATCGCCACCGTGCGCCCCATTGCCGGCACCCGCCCCCGTGGCACCACCCCTCAGGAAGACCGGCAGTTAGAGCAAGAGCTGTTGGCAGATCCGAAAGAACGGGCCGAACATGTGATGTTGGTGGATCTGGCCCGCAACGACCTGGGACGGGTCTGCCAACTGGGATCTGTGCAGGTGGATGACCTGATGCAGATCGAGCGCTACAGCCATGTGATGCACATTGTCAGCAACGTGGTGGGGCGGCTGGATCCCCAGTACAGCGCCTGGGATCTGCTGCGGGCCACCTTCCCTGCCGGCACTGTTACCGGCGCCCCCAAAATCCGCGCCATGCAGATTATTCATGAGCTGGAAGGATGCCGCCGCGGGCCCTATGCCGGCGCCTATGGCTACTACGACTTTTCTGGCCAACTGAACACCGCCATCACCATCCGCACTCTGCTGGTTCATCAGGGCCAGGTGAGCTTGCAGGCCGGGGCAGGTATTGTAGCCGACTCGGATCCGGAGCGGGAATATCAAGAATGTCTGAACAAAGCGCGGGGCATGTTAATGGCTGTGGCCAGTTTGCAGGAGACCTAGCCGATGTTGGCCCAGTTGCGCTTCAGCCCTGCGGTTCGCGTCAGCGGGACGGAGTCCTTACAGGAGCTCCAGCAGCCGGATCCAGAGACCGTAGAGCAGGCTTTTGAACTGTTTTCCACAGAGGGCTATCTGGTGTTGCCGGAGATCTTTCCCCCCGAGCTCATCGACAAGTTGCACAGCAGCTTTCTGGCCACCTACAGCCGCTACTGCACCCACGAGCACCACGCCGATGCCCTGTTAGTGGGCAATAGACGGGTGATGGTAACGGTTCGCCTGGAGGGCCCCTTCAACGATCCCCTCATCTATGCCCATCCTCTGATCTTGCCCATCCTGAAGCGGATTTTGGGGCCAGAGTTGATCTTGAGCGGGCTGGGGGCGGTGGTCTCTCTGCCGGGATCCGCCGATCAACAAGTTCACCGGGATCTGTCTCATCTGTTTGGCGACGAGACCTTGGATGCGATCATTCCTTGCTATGCCCTGAATTTGCTCATTCCTCTGGTGGATGTCAACGAAGAGAACGGCATGACCCGTCTCTGGCCCGGCAGCCATGCGGTCTTCGATGCCCACTATACCGAGCTGGCCCAGCAGATGCCCTTTGTCGATCCGCCCCTGGCCAAGGGATCCTGCCTCCTGTTCGACTACCGCCTGATTCACCTGGGTCGGGCCAATCGCTCGCCCGCTCCCCGTCCTCTTCTCTACAACACCTACAGCCGCGCTTGGTTTCGGGATCCTGTCAACTACACTCAGCAACCTCCCCTGGTGATCCCGGCCCAAGAGAAAGAGCGGATCCCAGCCGAGCATCAGCGCCTATTCGTGACGGCACAGATTGTGTAGATGGCCCGGAACTGCGAGCTGACCGAAAACTCGGCGGCTCAGGCCCCGGCATTTATGCCTAGGGATAAGCTACCGTCTCCTGATAGGATGTGAGTATCGCTCCACCCATTTATAGAATTTATAGAAAGGTGCAGTGCTGAAGGTGAAGTAGAAGTATCTGGGGTGTTTCCACATCCCAGTAGCTGGTGCGTTCGCCTTGGCGGCGCGAAGCGCTTTGGCGTCCCCCACGGTGCTGCGGTATAAGCCACATGCTCGGTGTAGCTCAGTCAGTGGGAGTTGTTTTGCTGGCTGAGAACGGATCCTCTGGCTTTAGCCGTGGGGAGAACGTCAACCTCTCCTCTTGTTTGAGGAATCCGGTCAGCTAGACCGCCGAGAAGCGACGCCCTCTATGTATCAGCATGAGGGTCAGGATGAAAGGCGGAAACCCTTGCTATGGTAAACACAGAGCGGTGGGGCATCCCGTTCTTAAAGCTCAGGAAATGTCCTTAACAGGAGTCACTGAGAAGCTTGTACTCTATGCATCAGCATGAGTGCGGGAGTATGTCACGATGTCTCAGAATGGGGGTGGTTATCCCCGTTATTGCAGTTTGATTGCGCATCCCACCATGAGCGAAAAGATCCCCCAAGATCCCTCCTCGTCGGAAATGGCGGCTGAGATGGCCTTTGCTGCAGAGCCCAGTTTAGAGGAGGTAGGAGCTACTGCGGAAGAAACCACCCCAGACTCGGATCCCGGCAAGGGATCCCCTGGCACCGGCGGGTCGAATGCGCAGCGTGTCCGTCAACTGCTGGGCATGAAAGGAGCAGAGGTGGAGTCTCGCTCCATTTGGCAGTTGCACTTGCAACTGATGAAGCCTGTCACCTGGATCCCTTTGGTGTGGGGCCTGATTCCGGGGGCGGCATCTTCCGGTCACTTCACCTGGACTTGGGAGAATGTGGCTCTCATTTTGGTGGGCATGATTCTGGCGGGCCCCCTGATGACGGGCTATACCCAAACGGTGAACGAATACTACGACCGCGAGATCGACGCCATCAACGAGCCCTACCGCCCGATCCCTTCGGGGGCCATCTCTCTGCAGCGGGTGGTTATCCAGATCTGGGTGCTGCTGATCTTGGGGTTGGGCTTGGCCTACGCTCTGGACTGGTACACGGGCCATGACTTCCCGGTGATCACCTGCATTGCGCTGGCAGGAGCCCTGATTGCCTACATCTACTCGGCGCCGCCCCTGAAGCTCAAGCGCAACGGCTGGCTGGGCAACTACGCCCTGGGCGCCAGCTACATCGCCCTGCCCTGGTGGACAGGTCACGCCTTGTTTGGCGAGCTGAACTGGACGGTCTGCATCCTGACGCTGATCTACAGCTTGGCCGGGCTGGGGATTGCTGTGGTCAACGATTTCAAAAGCATCGAGGGGGATAGGCAGTTTGGCTTGGCCTCTTTGCCGGTGATGTTTGGGGCGATGGGGGCCGCTTGGATCTCGGTGCTGATGATCGACCTGTTCCAGTTCGGCATGGCCTCGTTTTTGCTGGGGGCGGGCCTAAAACTTTACGCGGCCCTTTTGGTGCTGCTGATCATCCCGCAAATAACCTTCCAAGATATGTACCTGCTGCGGGATCCTTTGAACAACGATGTGAAATACCAAGCCAGCGCGCAGCCCTTTTTGGTGTTGGGCATGTTGGTGGTCGGGCTGGCGTTGGGCCGCTCGGGGCTGTGGTAGTCGAGCCGACGGCAAAGTGCCCATCTTGGCAACAGAGGTGACGGCTTCCGCCCTGGGTTCGGCCCGACATCTGGGCCAAGATCAAGATCAAGTTAAGTTGAGCCAGGGATCCATCCCCTGCAAGGATCGTTGGCGGATCCCTGGAAGCTGTTATGGCCCTGGGCCAAAGGAGATATCCAATGAAGCTGTTGTTTCCCCTCCAACTCGGCCTAAGCCTGGCTTTGCTCTTGGGGCCGCTGGCCGTCTCTCCCGCCCAAGCGCAGCGGATCGTCATCGACGGGCGGGGGATCGTGGTAGAACCCAGCACAGGTGGCTCGGTGATCCTCAATCCCGACCAGCCGGTCTTTTCTCCAATCTTGCCCTCTGCAGTTCCTTTTTCCATCGATGAAGAAGGCAAGATCGTCTCTGCCCCTGGCTACCGCTGCAGTGCGGCTACTGCTGCCGACAACTCCCCCATCATCTGTCGCTCCCAGTTCAACCGCAACGACGTGGTAGTGTATGAGCGGGACGGCCAATCCAACACCTTCCTTGTGAACATCGACAACACGGTGACCCGGCCCTCCGGCAGTGGGCTGCGGATTGTGCCCAACCCTGAACCGGCGACTCCCTCGGGTAGCGGCCTGCGCATCATCCTAGACTGAGGGCAGGGATCCCTTCACCTCTTGTCCAGTTGCAACCGCAGCATTTGCTCTGCATCCTAGAGAGGTTTGGCGAAGAAATAGCCCTGGCCATACTCGCAGTTCAACAGCCTCATTGGTGCAGTCGCTGTAGGGTTTCGATCCCCTCGGCAGTGACATCCATTCCCAGGCTGCGGGCCAAGGTGATGATCAGGCAATGGTCTCGGCATTTTCTTCATTCGGCCCCCAGCGCGAGATGAAGGAGTGATCGATTTTCAGGCCATTTTTTCAGGCCATTGATGAGGTAATCCTGCAGGCCCCTGAGAGAGGAGTAGCCTGGGCCGAAGATCAAAACCCCCGAATTGCGCCAGTTGCTCTGCCGCTAGAAACCGTAGCCTATTTTGCGGTCTAAGGAGATCTTTCGGTGCTGGGGTGGTATTGTTGCCGTCTTTCTTCCAATTCCATCAGGATCTGCTGATGACGCTGCCGGGTGATTGGGTAGAACCACACCAGCAAGATCCCGCCGATCAAAGCCACTCCCGGTAAGGGGCCAATGGCAACGCGAATGGCCAACAAAGCCGATTCCGGCTGGAGGGGCAGGGCCTCTCCGGCCACCGAAGGCACAAAGCCGGCCCAATCCAGAGCTTGCCCCACGAAAAACAGCCCCAGTGCCAAGCCCACCTTTTGTAAGAAGACCATAAAAGCGTAGAAGATCCCCTCCCGCCGCTCCCCGGTTTGTAGTTCATCCAGATCGATCACATCCGGCAACATGGACCAAGGGCCGAGATAGGCCGTAGCAGAAACCCCAATGCCGGCCAACAGAGCCAGCCCAATCATGATCCCTTGCTGGCCGGGCTGGAGGAAAAACAGGCCCGCCTGCGAGATCAGCCAAAACCCCGCCCCAATGAGGTACATGGTGCGCTTGTCCAGATGGGTGCTCAGTTGGGTCCAACCGAACAGCGTCAGCACTGCGATCCCCTGTACCGCCAGTACCACCAAGGAAATCCACACCTCCGGCAGGCCCATCCAGAAGACGATGAAATAAGGGATGATTGTGGCTGTGAACTGAAACGCTAGCCAAGAACACAGGTAGATGCCGCTGACAAACAGGTAGGGGCGGTTGCTGAAGGCCACCCGCAGTTGTTGAACCAGGGGCATGGGATCCCGTTGGGATGGATACCGTTCTCGCACCCCCCAAAAACAGATCAGCAAGGGCACAGCCGAGATCACTCCAAAACAGGCTCCGGCCAGCAGATGGCCGGCAGCCCGATCCGGCAGCAGGTTGACCAAAAGCGGAAAGGTAACCACCGCAACCATGCTGCCCCCTACAGAGAAGGCAAAGCGGAATTGGTTGAGCTGGGTGCGCTCGTCGTAATCCTGGGTCAGCTCCGCTGTCAGGGAGGCGTAGGGAATATTGGCCGCAGAGTAGAAGGTATTGAACAAGAGCGACACCGCCAGGTAGTAGGCAAACAGGGGGCCAATCCGACCGGGAAAAGGGATCCACCACTGGGCCAGGAACGTGAGGCCAAAGGGGAGGGCTGCAAACAGCAGCCAGGGGCGGCGACGGCCCCAACGGGTGCGGGTGCGGTCGCTGAGAATGCCGATGATGGGATCGTTGATGGCATCCCAAAAGCGAGTGATGGCGTAGATGCTGCCGGCTAGGCCTGCCGACATGCCAACGGTATTGGTGAGAAAGGGCAGCAGGAAAAAGATGAGGATGTTGGCCGTCATGCCTGTGCCCAGATCCCCCACCCCATAGGCCAGCTTCGTCCACAAACTGAGTCGCTGTCTGGTCATCATGTCCCCCTGGAATGCCAGGATTCCAGTGTAGGGGGTAGGTGGAGATTTCTTTTTTGGGGATCCCTGGAAAAGCTGATCAAAATTCAGGGTCTTCTCCCAGTTCCCGTAGCCGCTGGGCCAGTCGTTCGGCTCGGGAGCGTTCCAATTCAGCCCGCTGCCGTTCCAATTCAGCCCGTTGCCGTTCCAATTCAGCCCGCTGCCGTTCTAGTTCAGCTCCCGTAGGCAACAATTGCCCTGCCCTATCATACCAGCGCACCCAAAAGCGTTCTCGCCCCTCGTAGGATCCCCACCACCGACCGATACTCAAGTCCAAATCGGGCAACAGAATTGGGGGATGTTCTCCAGCGCCTGAGCCGGGGAGCAGCTCATAGTGTCCGCCCTGGAGTTGATAAACATTCAGCTCATCGGTCTCTAGCTCGAAGGTGACGTAGTAGGGGATCCGCAGCCGCCTTTCGTAGAGCTGGAATTTGGCTTGTCCGGGTTTTTCTTCCCCCTGGTCGTTGCAGATGATCTCCAAGATGAGAATAGGCAAGATATTCCCTTCATCCCAAACCACATAACTTTTGCGGGCAGTGCCATCCCGCCAACGGGGAACCCCCAGCACCAGAAACAAATCTGGAACAATGACCTGCCGGGGTAGGGCGTAGTAAAGGCCCATATTGCAAGCCACAAAAAAGTCTTGCCGATCTGACCAGTGCAGCAGCAGCGGTTCCCGGAGGAGGGGGTATTGGCGGCCTTGATCCTCGTTGTCCAAGGGGGTGTCGTCTGTATCGGGCAAGTCGTGCTGGGTGGGCCAGCGATAGGGGGCGATGGTCATGGCCGGGCAGGAGCAGTATGCCTCCACTGTAGCGAATGGGTTAGGACTGCATTTGGCTCATCGCCTCCAGATCCAGCACCTTGGCCACCTGTTCCGGGGTCATCAAGTTGCGCTCTAAGACAATCTGCCGAATGGACTGGCCGGTTTCCAAAGAAGCCTTGGCCACTTCTGCAGCTTGCAAATAGCCGATGTAGGGGTTGAGGGCGGTCACCAAAGCCAGCGTCCCTTCTGCGTAGCTACGGCAGCGCTCCGGTTTGGGGGTGATGCCTTGAATACAGCGCTCGGCAAAGACCCGCAGGCTGCTGTTCAGAATCTGCAGGCTGTGCAGGAGGTCATAGGCAATCAGGGGCATCATCACGTTCAGCTCAAATTGCCCCGCTTGGGCTGCGAGGGTGATGGCGGTATCCAGCCCGATCACCTGGAAACAGACCATGTTCAACATCTCGGCTATCACCGGGTTGTACTTGCCAGGCATGATGGAAGAGCCGGGCTGCACCGGCGGCAGTTGGATCTCCTTGAGGCCAGTCTTGGGGCCAGAATCCATCAGCCGCAGGTCGTTGGCCAGCTTGATGCCATCTTGGGCCAGGTTGCGCAGGGATCCCGACAGATGCACAAAGGGGGCCATGCTCTGCATCGCCGCCATGGGGTGGGGAGCAGGGGTGAGGGGCAACTGGGTATACTCTGCCAGCCGTTGCACCACCCGCTGCCGATACTGGGGATGGGTGTTGAGGCCGGTGCCGACGGCGCTTCCCCCCAGCCCCAAGCTGCACAGGGCCTGGCTGGCCTCCTCAATCCAGCGACGGTGTTGGGCAAAGATGGCCGCGTAGGCGCCGAAGCTATCCCCCAGCCGCACCGGCACCGCATCCTGCAAATGGGTGCGACCGGCCTTGAGGATGCCGCGAAACTCTTGGGCCTTCTGCTCCAGCGCCGCTACCAAATTGTCCAGCGTGCCCAGAAAATCCCGTCGCACCCGCAGCAGGGCAGCCAGGCGAATGGCGGTGGGGATGACATCGTTGGTGGACTGGCCGTAGTTGACATGGTCGTTGGGGCTGACCCGCTCGTAGCGGCCCTTGGGCTCCCCCAGGATCTCCAGAGCGCGGTTGGCCAACACTTCGTTGACATTCATGTGGTGGGAGGTGCCCGCCCCCGCCTGGTACACATCCACCACAAACTGATCCCGCAGGGATCCCTGGAGGATCTCATCCGCCGCTTGGACAATCGCCTTGGCCACCTCTGCCGGAATGCACCCCAGCTCGCCGTTGACCTCCGCCGCCGCCTTTTTAATCAGCACGCAGGCCTCCACATACTCTGGCAGGGGCTTGAGGCCGCTGATGGGGAAGTTCTCCAGGGCACGGGCGGTCTGGATGCCGTAGTAAACCGACTGGGGTAGTTGCCGCTCCCCCATTGAGTCTCGTTCGCTGCGCACCTCAGCCAAGGCTTTTCCTCCCCCGTTCGCGGATCCTTGGGCTAGCTTCCGGCAGCCTTCTCTGAGGGTGTCTCGACGGCTGCAGATAAGTTTTGTAAAGTAGCCTGCAACTGCTGGCTGAGGCGCTCGTTGTTCTCTGCCAAGACCAACACCATGGCCGCACAGGCCAGATGCACTCCCGCTCGAAATTCTGCCGAAGACTTGTACTGGATCAGCGCTTCGCTATCCCCTTCCCGCGGGCTGAGGATGAGCTGAACCGACTTTTGGGCCAACTCTGTCAGTTCCCGTTCCGTTAAACCGAGCTGCACCGCTTCTGCCCTCCCTGCTGGCCGACAAACAACCTTTGATCCCATCAGGATCGCCACTTTGGTATCCTACCGCGGTTGTTGCCCCAATCTGGCAGGATCCCCAAGTGAGCGGGCCTTGACAACGCTTGACGGCTCTAGAAAGAGACGGAAAATGCCGGTTAGTATAGGTGCAGCCTGCCTTGGCCTGCGGGCCAGTGGCCGACTTTGATTGGAGAGTCCAAACTCAGGGTTCGGCACTGCTCCGAAGGGGGCTAGTCCTACTTAGCATTTGTCTTGTGTTGTTATTTCGTTGAGAGAGGAAAACTTGACCGTAGAGCGTCCACCTGACCGCTTCCCCCGCAAGCAGCGCGCAGAGCTGCCGGCTATCAACGAGCGCATCCGCTTCCCCAAAATCCGCCTTATCGATACCGACGGCACTCAGTTGGGGATCATGAGCCCGCGCGAAGCCCTGCGCCTGGCAGAAGAAAAAGATCTGGACTTGGTCTTGGTGAGCGAAAAGGCCGATCCGCCCGTCTGCCGCATCATGGACTACGGCAAGTTCAAGTTTGAGAAGGAGAAGAAAGAACGGGAGGCCCGCAAGAAGCAACACACTGCCGAGATCAAGGAAGTGAAGTTTCGCTACAACATCGGCGAGCACGACTACAACGTGCGCCTGCGCAGCGCCCAACAGTTCTTGGGGGATGGAGACAAGGTGAAAGCCACGGTGATGTTCCGCGGTCGTGAGGCCCAGCACGCCGAGTTGGGGGAAGAATTGCTGCACCGCTTGTTCAAAGACTTACAAGAAGTGGCGGAAATGCAGCAGCCCCCCCAAAAGGAAGGGCGAAACATCACGATGATTCTCTCTCCCAAAAAATCGGTCTGAGGAGGGATCCCACCCATGCCCCTTGCCGTTGGGGATCCGGCTCCGGAGTTCACCCTGCCCGATGCCGAGGGCAATCCCATCAGCTTGAGCCAGTTGCGGGGACAGCGGGTGGTGCTCTATTTTTACCCGCGGGACAACACCCCCGGCTGCACCCAAGAAGCCTGCGGCTTTCGGGATGCCTACGCTGACTATCAAGCCCACGGCATCGCCATCTTGGGGGTGAGCGCCGACGATGCCCGTTCCCACCAAAAATTTGCCCAGAAGCTGCAACTGCCCTTCCCCCTGTTGGTGGATGAGGGGGCCAAGGTGGCCAGGGCTTACGGGGTCTATGGGCCGAAAAAGTTCATGGGCAAAGAGTACAACGGCATTCACCGCACCACTTTTGTTATTGATCCGGAGGGGAAGATCGAGGCCGTTATCACCAAGGTCAAGGTGGAAACCCACGCAGCGGAGCTGCTCAAGCAGTTGACCGGCTCTTAGGCTTTCCGGTGGGAGTTCGGCAGACCTGCTGCTGGGCTCGTTGTTCTGGAACCTGAGCCAAGACGGGAACGAAAAGAGCAAAAAAAGATGTAAAGTGCCGGTATTGATTCCTCGTGGGCTAGGGCCGTGTCCCGACGCAGCCGTACCCTCAAGTCGATTCACGACAGCTACCAAATGTTGGGTTTGGCCGGCCAAGGGCAGTACGGGCGTGTATTCTGTGCCCGTCCCCGTCAAGGAGGAGACCTGGTGGCCCTGAAGGAGCTGCCGGCGGAACGCTTTCCCACCCAAAATCTGCTGCGGGAGCTGCGCCATCTGCTCACCCTCAACCACCCCAACATTACCCGCTGCTACGCCCTCGAACATGCCCGCGAAGGTCGCTACCTGGTGTTGGAGTACTGCGAGGGAGGCACGCTGCGGGAGCTGATCGACCAGGTGGAGCAAGGGCTGTGGCTGCCGGTCAAGCAGGTTTTGGGCTTTGTGGATCAGATTTTGGCCGGGTTAGATCATGCCCACCGGCAGGGGGTGATCCACTGCGATGTCAAGCCCGAGAACATCCTGCTCAAGCCCACGCCCCAGGGCTGGCAACTGAAGCTGACAGACTTTGGCATTGCCCGCCACTCCCAGCCTCTTCCCGATGAGATCAGCGCCACCGGATCCCCTGCCTACATGGCCCCGGAGCGGTTTTATGGCCAGTTCAGTCCCGCTTCCGATCTCTACGCGGTGGGGATCATCCTGCTGGAGCTGTTGACAGGCCGGCGGCCTTTTTCCGGATCCCCCGGCCAGTTGATGCACGCCCACCTCAACCAGCCGTTTGTCTGTCCCGAAGGGATCCCTGCCCCGCTGCGGGAGGTGCTGGAGATAGCCCTACGCAAGTTGCCCTTGCGGCGGTTCCGCACTGCTGCCCAAATGCGGTCGGCTTTGGCGGTGGTTGCCCAAGAGTGGCAAGAGCCGGCCAGTTGTTGGGTTGGCCCTCGCCTGCCCAGATGGCCGCCCCCTGGGGTACAGGTTTGGGATCTGCCGGATCTGGGCTCTGTTGACACTGGCGGGATGGGGTTCCTGGCCGAGCAAAAGTTCTGCATCTGCGAGGATCCCAGCGGCTCCAGATCCCCGCTGCTGTTGCGGGTGACCCCCCAGAGGCTGGAATGGCTGGAGCTCCAGAACCTTGCCCTGGGATCCCCTGCTTTGGCCCGTTTTTCCCTGGACGAGCCAATTTGGGCGGTGCTGCCCTTGAACACCTTCCCGGAAGCCCTGGCCTTCTCCCGAAGCAGCCTTTTGCACCTCAGCCCCAGCCGCATCCGCACCTTGCTCAGCTTTGAGGAGGATTGGCAGGCCACCTGGCTGGCAGAGCGACAGGAGCTGGTCTGGGCCACCGCCCAAGAGTTGGGGGCCGTACAATGGCAGCCGGCCACGTCGACAGGAACACAGCCTTTCCCCGATTCCCGCTGCTATTTTCGTTGGCCTTGGCAGGGATCCCTGTCCCGCTTGCTGGCCCTCTCGGAGCATCTGGTTTTGTTGACAGGTGTGGGGCAGCAGTGGGTGGAGATGAGCCTCTTGCCCTATCCCCAAAGACTCGGTCCTGCTGTCGCGACTGGTTTGCCTCTGCAGACGGGATCCCAGCCCGTTCGCCATCGCCTGCCCTTGGATCCCGAAGGGATGGTGATCAGCCTGGGGGAACGGTTGCTCTTCGCGGCAACAGATGGGGGCAAGGAAGGCCAGCAGGATTTCTGCCCCTATCTCCACTCGGTGCAGGTGAATCCGCTGCGGGTGCGCCGCTGGTTCTTGAAAGGGCAACCTGTCCAGATGGCCAAGGCCCCTTGGGGCGTGCTGCTGCTGTGTCGAGATGGGGAACAATCCACTTCCCTCTGGCTGTACAGTGAAAAAGGGGATCCCTTGGCCCAAGTAGCTGTGCCTAACGGCTCACAGGTGTTGCAGGTGGGCCAGAGGGGCAAGATTTGGCTGCAAGTGCCCAAAGCAGAAAAGCCCCCCCAGTTCCAGCTTTGGCAATTGGATCTGAACCGCTTGCCGGTGAGCGGACAGCCTTCCCAGGTGATGCTGTGCGACCCAGCGATCTAGAGTTTCGCCAAGGACTCCGTCCCGCTGTCGCGACCGGACTCGGCCAGAACCGCTATCAGCCCTAAGATCAAGTTTGAAGATCAAGTTTGGCCAGATGCCCGGCCAGCTCTGCTGGGCTGTGGACCAGGGGAGTGGTGATCTGTCCAGCCTGTTGGAGAACAAGCATGAGTCAGTATCTGCCGGAACCTGCTGCTGTGGAGGAGGATCCCAGCTTGTTGGTAGAGCGGCTGCGCCGCAAAGAGGGCCGGTGGCTGGATTGGGCCAAGGCCTGTCAAGCTTTGCAACGACAGAAAATGACTCCCCAGGCCATCTTCGAGGCAACCGGGTTTGAGCCCATTCACCAAAACCAGATCCTTGTTGCGGCCCAGGTTTACGAAGGGATGGCCAAAGCAGGAGCCAGCCCAGAAGTTCTGGGGCATTTTGCCCATAAAGGCAGCGATATCCTCTACGAGTTGCGCATTCTCTCTCCACAGGATCGGGTTCGGGTGGCGGAATTTATCTTCAGTCGCCATTTGAATGCCGCTGATGCTCATGAGATCGCCCGCGCCGTGAAAAATTATGCCCAGCTCCAACAGCTTCCGGAAGGGTTTACGGATCACCCCGGCGATGCGGTGGCCTATCAAGCCTGGCGGACGGCCCAGCAAACCCGCGATCTGCAGGAGCGAACTCGGGCTATCGGTCGAGCGTTTCAGTATGTCCACAGTGATACAGCCCGCCGACAGGTGGAGCAGCTCTTGTCCACGATTGCCACCAGCTCCCGCCCCCAACGCAGCGTTTTGCCCAAGCTGTCGGTGTTTCGCCTGGAAGAAGATCTGCCGCGACTGCTGCCGGTGGCCGGATCCCTGCCTCTTGCAACTGCCGCCTGGGAAGGGATCCCCCCCAGCGAGCCGCAAGGGCCCTTTGGCTGGGTCAACAGCCCGGCGGAGCAGACTTGGATGGCCTTGCCTGCTTGGCCGGTGATTCAAAAGGCCGGGGATCCGGTGATCCTTCAGGTGGAAAACCGGCTTTTGGGATCCCTGTTGGGTTTGCCGGTGCCTGCCGGTGAAGAACAGGATCCGGTTTTGCTGGTGGTCGATCGCGCCGCTCGGGTTTGGGAGGGAGCTCAGATGGCGGGATTTTTCCTGGTGGATCGGGCCGGATCCCTGGCGGTGGAGTGGATAGAAGACTCGCCCTCCTCTCCGCTGTTGGGCCAGGTGCTGATGGCCGTGCGCCCCCCGCGGGTTTTCGATGAGGTGCTGGCTCAGGATCCCTGGCAGTTGGAAGAATAGGCGTTGGGATCCCGCCGTTGTAGCCATTCGTGCTAGTGGTGCAGAGCACCGCGCCTGGACTCGCCCCCATGGCCTCACCCATGGCCTCAATTGAGCAAGGCCAAGTTATCCCGGTGGACGGCAGTATCAACCCCTTCGTAGCCCAGGATGCGGGGAATCTCGGCGGTTTTTTTGCCCTTAATCTGCCGCAGCTCCTCGGCGCTGTAGTTCACCAGGCCCCGCGCCACCTCCTGGCCGCTGGGATCGCACAGGCGCACGGCAGCCCCCGCCTCAAACTCCCCAGAAATGGCTGTGATCCCTGCCGGCAACAGCGAGCGCCCTTGCTCGCACACCGCTCGTACCGCCCCCTCATCCAAAGTCAAAGATCCCTCGGGGATGAGGCCGTAGGCAATCCATCGCTTGCGGGCGCTGGCGGGCTGAGGAGCCGGATCAAAGCGGGTGCCGATGGCCTCGCCGGCCAGAATTGCCGGGATCTGCTCAGGCCGTTTGCCATTGGTGATCACCACCGTTACCCCTGCAGCTGTAGCAATTTGAGCAGCGGTCAGTTTGGTGGCCATGCCGCCGGTGCCCCAGCCGCTTTTCCCCTGGGCTTCGGCCTTCACCTGTAGCGGGATCCCGGGCAACACCCGCTCAATGGGCTGGGCAGAGGGATCTCGGTTGGGGTCAGCCGAATAGAGCTTGTCCACATCGGTGAGCAGGATAAGCCACTTGGCCTGCACCATGCTGGCCACTAACGCCGAAAGCGAGTCGTTATCGCCGAATTTCAGCTCCTCCACTGCCACCGTGTCGTTTTCATTGACGATGGGAATAACCCCCATCTGCAGCAGTTGGGCAAAAGTGCGATTGGCGTTCACGTAGCGGCTGCGCTCCACCAGATCGCCGCGGGTGAGCAGCACTTGGGCAATTGGCTGGTTCAGAGCCGAGAAGAGGTCATCGTAAAGGCGGATCAACCGCCCCTGTCCCACCGCAGCCACCGCCTGCTTCTCGGCAATAGCCGTCGGTCGTTGCCGCCAGCCAAGGCGAGCACAGCCCACCCCCACCGCCCCAGAGGAGACCAAGATCACCGCATACCCCTGCCTGCGCAGGTGGGTCAGCACCTCCACCAGCGGCCCCAACACCGAAAGACGCAACAAGCCGGTCTGAGTATCTGTCAGGCTGGAGGTGCCGATCTTCACCACCACCGTCACGTCTGTTGTTGCCATCGCCGCTCTCAACCCATCCTCCCACCCCTCTATTCACCATAGCGCCACCATAGCGGAGTCAAGACGCAGCTGTATTGACCAAAAGGCGCGGCAAGCCCCGTCCTTCAGGGCAGGGAAGGATAGCGCCGACCGTAGCCGACGCC